>DATJLY010000159.1:0-15674 GCA_035509095.1 Allostellaceae bacterium
CGATCCTTCTGGCGGCGGCGCCCGGACGCGCGGCACCCAGCTATTCCTCGATCGTGATCGATGACGCGACCGGGAAGGTGATCGAGGAGCACAACGCCGACGCGATCAATTACCCGGCGTCGCTCACCAAGATGATGACGCTCTACCTCACTTTCCAGGGGTTGCAGAACGGCTCGCTCTCGATGGAGCAGCGCTTCACCGTCTCCGAGCACGCGGCGGCACAAGAGCCCTCGAAGCTGGGGTTGAAGCCCGGCGAGACCGTGGCGCTCAAGGATCTGATCTTCTCGATCATCACCCACTCCGCCAATGACGCCGCCGTGGTCGTGGCGGAGAATATCGGCGGCAGCGAGCCGGCCTTCGCCAAGCGCATGACGAGCGAGGCGCACGCGCTCGGCATGCTCAACACCAATTTCGCCGATGCCTCGGGCCTGCCCAATCCGAACAACGTGACGACCGCGCGCGACCTGGCGATCCTGGCGCGGGCGCTCCATCGCGACTTCCCGATGGAATATGGCTGGTTCTCGACCGCGGCCTACAACTACCGGGGCGTCAACTACGCGAACCACAATCACCTGATGGAATCCTATCCCGGCATGGACGGCATCAAGACCGGCTATATCCACGCATCGGGCTTCAACCTGGCAGCGTCCGCGGTCCATGACGGGCGGCGGCTCATCGCCGTCATGATGGGCGGCACGTCGGCGGCGCAACGCGACGCCAAGGTGGCGGCGCTCCTCAACGAGGCCTTTGCGCATCCGACCGACGACTCGACCGAGATCGCCGATGATTCCGATAGCACCGCCCCGCACGAGACGATCGCCCACCGCGCCAAGCAGGCGCTCGCCGCTCTCTCGCCGGTCGCCAAGGCCGAAGCCGCGACCCGCACCGACCGGCATCTCGGCCGGCGCCCCGATTGGGGCATTCAGGTCGGAGCCTTTACCGGCCACACGGCGGCAGAGCACGCGGCCGAACGCGCGCTTCATCGTTTGCCGCGCCGGTCGGGCCACACCATCCTGGTGGTTGGGCCGGCGCACCCAGACAAAGACGCGATGTTCCGGGCGCGGATCGTGCATTTCAGCCATCGCGACGCCGAGGCCGCGTGCCGCACCCTGCATCTCCGGCACGAGAATTGCGCCGTGATCGGCCCCGACGCGACCCAGGTCGCGTCGAAATAGCGGCTCAGAAGGCCGGCGGCGTGATGCCGCTGCGGCGCAGCTCTTCCTTCAAGAGGGACGAAAGCCGCGCCAAGCCTGCCTGATCCCGCGCCTCGACCCGCGCGACCAGCATGTCCTGGGTATTGGACGCGCGCAGCAGCCACCATCCCTCCGGGTCGCGCACCCGGACGCCGTCAATATCCGCAAGATCGGCACCCGCGGCCTTCAACCGCTCGCGCACCTCGTCGATGACCGCGAACTTGCGCGTGTCGGCGCAGGGGAAGCGCAGCTCGGGCGTGTTCACGACAGCCGGCATGCGGTCGCGCAGCTCGGCAATGCTGTGCGTACCGCGCGACAGGATGCCCAGCAGCCGCACCGCCGCATAAAGCGCATCGTCATAGCCATAATATCGGTCGTTGTAGAAGATATGGCCGCTCATCTCGCCGGCGAGCGGGGCGTTGAGCTCGGCCATCTTGCTCTTGATGAGCGAATGGCCGGTGCGCCACATCAGCGGCGTCCCGCCCATCCGCGCGATCTCGTCGAACAGCACCTGGCTCGCCTTGACGTCGGCGACGATGGTGGCGCCGGGCGACGCCGCCACGATCTCGCTCGCCAGGATGATCATGAACTGATCGCCCCAGAGGATGCGCCCCTTGCCGTCGACGACGCCGATCCGATCGCCGTCGCCATCGAAGGCGATGCCGAGATCGCAATGCTCGCGGGTCACGGTCTCTTGAAGCTGCACCAGGTTCTTGGGCTCGGTCGGATCGGGATGATGGGCGGGGAACGTCCCGTCGATCGTGTCGTTGAGGCAGATGTGCCGGCCGGGCAAGGCCCGCGTCACCCGCTTCAGCGCCTCGCCGGTCGCGCCATTGCCGGCATCCCACGCCACTTTGAGCGGCCGCACGCCGGCAAAATCGGCGACGAGGCGCGACACATAGGCGTCGAGGATCGAGCGATCCTCGATCCGCCCGGCGCCGCGGGGCGTCGCGCCCGACGCCGCGATCTGACCCAGCCGCTGGATATCGGCGCCGAAGAACGAGCGCTTGCCCAGCATGATCTTGAAGCCGTTGTGGGTCGGCGGATTGTGCGAGCCCGTGACCATGATCCCGCCATCGACGCCCGCCGTGCAGACGGCGTAATAAAGCATCGGCGTCGGGCCAAGCCCCACCCTCACCACGTCGATGCCGCTGGCGGTCAATCCGGCGACCAGCGCCGCCTCGAGCTCGGGCGAGCTGAGGCGCCCGTCGCGGCCGACCGCGGCGCGCCGGTGGCCGCCTTCGTGCAGAACGGCGGCGAAGCTGCGGCCGATGGCGGCGGCGTCGGCAGCGGACAAGGTCTCGCCATAGACGCCCCTTATGTCGTATTCGCGCAGGATCGTCGGGTCGAACCGGTGCCCCGGTCCCGCGGCCTCGTCACGCACGCTCATCTCCTTGGTGGTCAGCAATATCGGGACAGAATGGCGCGCACGTCGGCCGCCATGTCGGGCCGGTCGAGCGCAAAGGCGATGTTCGCCTGCAAGAAGCCGACCTTGTCGCCGCAATCGAACCGGGTCCCTTCGAAGCGGAGCCCCATGAACGGACGCTCGTTGGCGCCGATCATCTCGGCCAGCGCATCGGTGAGCTGGATCTCGCCGCCGGCGCCGAGCTTCGCCCGCGACAGATGCTCGAACACATCGGGATGCAGGATGTAGCGGCCGATGATGCTGAGCGTCGAAGGCGCGTGCGCCGGATCGGGCTTTTCGACCACGCCCCGCATCGACACGAGACGCCCGTCGTCGCTCGCGACGTCGAGAATGCCATAGCGGTTGGTGTGGGCGCGCGGCACATCCATCACGGCGACATAATTGCCTTCGCGCTCCTGATGCGCGTCCACCATCTGCTTGAGGCAGGGCGTTTTCGCCAGGATCAGGTCGTCGGCCAGCAGAACGGCGAACGGCTCGTCGCCGACGAGGTTGCGCGCGCACCAGACGGCATGACCGAGCCCCATCGGCTCCTGCTGCCGCGTATAGGCGATCTGACCCGGGTCGGGCAGCCACGACGTCACGGTCTTGAAGAGACCGTCCTTCGACCGCTCCTTCAGTGTCGATTCGAGCTCGTAGGAATGATCGAAATGATCCTCGATCGCGGTCTTCGACCGGCCGGTCACGAAGATGAATTCCTCGATGCCGGCCGCCTGCGCCTCCTCGACGGCGTATTGAATGAGCGGCTTGTCGACGACCGGCAGCATCTCCTTGGGCATGGATTTCGTCGCCGGCAGAAAGCGCGTGCCCAAGCCGCCGACCGGAAATACAGCCTTATGAATTGCTTGCGTCATTGTCTGTCCTTAAGGGAAATGATCCGTCGTCGGCCTATCAGAAACGGCGCGCTGGCCGCCGAGTTCCCGAAAAATGCTGCGGCGCGGCGGCCGCCCCAAAGACATATAGCGAATGCCTTAAGCTTAAATAAGCGCTGTTCTGTGACATCGCTTATCCGAGCAATATCTCTTTGGCCCGGTTGATCTTTGCCGCGAGATAGGTCGACCCGCCCTGGTCCGGATGGAGCTTCATCATGAGCTCGCGGTGCGCCTTTTTGATTGCGGCCGCGTCGGCGCCGGCCGCAAGGCCCAGCACGGCGAGCGCCTCCTCGCGGGTCATCGCGTCGGCGGTGGTGCGGGGCCCGGCGCCGTCCCCGCCGCCCGCCGCGGCCGCGCCGCGCCAGTCCGGACGCAGGCGATCGAGATAGCTCTCCATGAGGCGCGCCGACGCCTCGTCGCCGACCCGGCAATCGCGCCAGAACTCGTATAGCTCGGGCTCGGCCAGCTCATCGAGGCGGCGGCCGGCAAAGCGCCCGTGCCGTACCGTCCCGCTCATGGCGCCGGTATCGTGGTCGAGCCGCATGCGCAGAAAGCTGGTTTCGACCTCGGAGACATTGCCGACGCTGGGTCCCGCGGTCGAGAGCCAGCGCCGCCAGATCGATTTCGTGCGCATCAGCACGGGCGCCATGAACCCGACGAGCGCCAGCGCCGGCCCCAGCCTCTCGCTGACCAAAAGCAGCAGGACCAGCGCCGTGGCGCCCAGCACCGCAAGGCTGATCAGGAACCAGCTCACAAAGCGACCGAGCTTTTTCGGGTCCGCGTTGACGAAGGCGCGGCCAGCCATGACCAGCACGAGAAGGATGAGGATGCCGCCGATCAAGAAGGGCAATGCCGTCCTCCCACGCGGTCGCTAGGCCGTTGCGCGCATCATCGGCTCATCCCTTCCCGCCAATGCGGTTGGCGAGCAGCAGCGCGGCGCCGCCGTTGCGCTTGCCGTAATCGGCAAGCGCGGGCACGCCGCCCGCGGCATAGGCCGCCACGGCGCCCAGCAGCGCGCGAAGCTGCTCGGCGCTGCCGGAATTGAAGGGGCAATAGGCGCCGCGCGTCACCCGGGCGATCTCCTTGAAGGCACGGGCCGCCACGGGATCGCCGCCTTCATGGAAGACAAAGGCCGGCACCCCCAAAAGGCCGAGCTCGCCCGCAAGACCCAGCAACTCGTCGAGCGATTCCTCCATCGCGTCGCCGACATAGACCAGCGCACTCACCTGCCCCGCGCGCGCCTGCTTGATGGCGTGAGCCAGGACGCGCTCGATCTGGGTGCGGCCGCCGACGCACGAGACGGCGCGCATCGCACCGTGCAATTGCGGTGCGGTCGCGAGCCATCGGCTCGACTTGCACTCCCCAAAACCGCGAAAAAAGACGAGCTGCACCTCCAGGCCGCCCAAGGCCGCGGTCGCCTCGAACATTTCGCCTTGGAGCTGGCAGGCGCGATCCCAGGTCGGGCTGCGGCTCGCGGTCGCGTCCATGGCAAAGATGAGCCGGCCTCGGCCGCGCGAGGGACGCGCCGCGGGCATTGCCGCCACTTGGCGCAAGAAGGTCTCGACCTCGGCATTCTTGGCCGCGGCCGGGACGGAGCCGCCGTCGCGCTTCTCGTCCATGCCGGACTATATGGGGGCGGAGCGGCGTGCCTGTAAAGGCGGGGACCTCACGCGGGCCGCACCCAGACCGCCGTGTCATGATAGACCGCGCCGCCATTCGGCCGGCCGGGCTCGGCGCTCACGAGCGTGTTGATGCCGATCCCTTCTTCGAAGGCGTGATTGGGCCAGATGCCCTCGACGACCAGCACGCCGCGCTGCGTCCCCGCAAACGCGCGAGCCTCGAGCACGATGCTGCCGCGGCGGTTGCCAAGCCGCACCCGCGCGCCGTCCGCAAGCGCGAGCGCGCCGAGATCGTCGGGATGCATGCGGACTGCGGGCCGGCCTTCGCGCGCGATGGACGAGGGCAGATTGTTGAACGAGGTGTTGAGAAACGAGCGCGCCGGCGGGGCGATCATGCGGAAGGGATGCTCTTCGCTGGCGCGGTCGATGATCGGGGCTTCATCCGGCAAGGAGGATAATCCCTCGGGCTGACGTCCGATCGCGGACCAGTCGGCACGGAAATGAAAGCGCCTGTCGCCATGGCCGAACCCGGTGAGGAAATGCGCCTCTTCGAACGGAAGCGCCATATCGAGCCCGCCGGACGCCACGATCGCGGCCGCATCGGGCAAGCCCGATTGCGCCAGCATTGTGTCGATGATCTCCCACGCGGTCATGGAAAAGCCCGGATGCTCGGCGCCGAGCCGCCGTGCGAGCGCGCAAATCACGTCGTGGTTCGAGCGCGCCTCGGCGTAGGGCTCGACCACCTTGCGCGCGACCTGAAGGAAGGTGTGGCCGCCCGCGGTGTAGATGTCGTCATGCTCGAGGAACGTCGTCGCCGGCAGCACGATGTCGGCCATCGAAGCGGTCTCGGTGAGGAACTGCTCGTGCACGCAAAGGAACAAATCCTCGCGCGCCATGCCGTCGCGCACCTTGAGCGATTCAGGCGCCACCACCATGGGGTTGGTGTTCTGCACCAGCATCGCCGTAACGGGCGGTCCCGCCCCGAGATCGCGGCGGTCGCCCGTCAGGATGGCGCCGATGCGCGACTGGTCCAGCAGCCGGACCGACCGGTCGCGCCGGTCGAGCCCCTCGATCAGCCGGCGGTTCAGGCCGCGATAGAGGCCCGACTGCGAATAAAGCGCGCCGCCGCCCGGATATTGCCACGCGCCAGTGACGGCGGGCAGACAGCTTGCGGCAAAAAGCTGCGCCGCGCCGTTGCGGCTCCGCGAAAAGCCGAAGCCGAGCCGGATGTAGCTTCTTTTGGTGCGGCCATAAAGGCGCGCGAAATCGACGATCTCCTGCACCTTCACGCCGGTGATCGCGGCGGCCCAGTCGGGTCCGCGGTGCTCCAAATGCGCTTCGAGCGCCGCTGCGCCCTCGGTCAGGCGCGCCATGTAGGCACGGTCGGCATAGCCTTCTTTGAAGAGGACATGCATCACGGCGCACGCGAGCGCGCCGTCGGTCCCCGGACGCGGCATCAAATGGATGTCGGCGATCTCGGCCGTCGGCGTGCGGTAGGGATCGATCACGACGAAGGGCGCGTTGCGCTCCTTGCGCGCGCGAGTGATCCAGGTCATGAGATTGACTTGCGTCGAGACCGGGTTTCCGCCCCACATCACGACGAGGTCGGACTGCGGCAGCTCGCGCGCGTCGGTCCCGCGCAGCGCGCCCACGCCCGCCACCCAGCCGGCATTGGCAAGCGTGTTGCAGTATGTCGAATGCTGGCGCGAATAGCGCATCACGTGGCGCAGCCGCTCGATCCCGTCGCGCTGCACGAGACCCATCGTGCCCGCGTAGAAGAACGGCCACACCGTCTCGGGGCCGAAGCGTTCGGCGGCGCGGGCGAAGCGCTCGGCTACCTCGTCGAGCGCATCCTCCCACGAGATCGGCACGAAGCGGCCTTCGCCCTTGGCACCGACGCGGCGCATGGGATGCGCGAGGCGATCGGGATGATGCTGGCGTTCGGCATAGCGTGCGACCTTCGCGCAGACGACGCCGCGCGTATATTCCTGGCTGCCGCCATGGACCCGGCCAATGGTTCGTTCGTCGAGCCGTTCGACCGCCAGCGCGCAAACGCTGGGACAATCGTGCGGGCAGACCGAGGGAACGACGTCACGCGGCATCGCGCGCGGAGGCGATTATTTGGCCGGTCGGCCGAGGAGCTGCTGGTAGAGCTGATCGACCTGCCTTTGCTCCTGCTTGTTGCGCGCGTCGACGGCGGCCGCACCATCGACCTCCGTCTCGCGGGCATTCACCTCGGCCTGGGTCGGCTGATGGTGCTGCGTGGCGGCAAGATCGCTGAAATGGGGTGGCGTCTGCGCGTCGGGCGCCAAGGTCTGCGCAGCCGGAGCCGCAGTCTGCGCGGCCGGGGCCGAATTCTGTGCCAATGCCGCCGGCATCGTCATCAAAGCCAGCGCCAGAGCCAGCATTGCGTGCTTCATGGCAAGCCTCCCGAGCTAGTAGAGAGTATATCGGCTCCACGACACTTTATGACAATGATACAAAGGCATAGGGCTGTCACGGGTCTTCGTCGTCGCTTAGGGACAAGAGGCTGGCGTTGCCGCCGGCCGCGGTCGTGTCGACCGACAGCGTGCGCTCGGTCGCGAAGCCATGAAGATAATTCGGGCCGCCGGTCTTGGGACCGGTGCCGGAGAGGCGCTCGCCGCCGAAGGGCTGCGCCCCCACCACGGCGCCGATGATGCTGCGGTTCACATAGGCGTTGCCGACGCGCGCGCGGGCGAGGATGTCGCGCGCCGTCTCGTCGATCCGACTGTGGATGCCGAGCGTGAGGCCATAGCCGGTGGCGTCGATCGCGGCCATCACGTCGTCGAGCCGGTCGCCGGCCCAGCGCACCACGTGGAGGATCGGCCCGAATACCTCGCCCGTGAGCAGCGACGACGAGGCGATCTCGTAGGCGCGCGGCGCGAAGAAGCTGCCATGCTCGGTGCCCGCGGGAAGGGGAAGCTCCCGCAACAGCCTTCCCTCTCGCGCCATGCGGCGGGCATGCGCCTCGAGCGCCTGTTTTGCCGGGTCGTCGATCACCGGCCCGATATCGGTCGCGATTAGCGCGGGATCGCCGATCACAAGCTCGTCCATCGCACCCGTCAGCATGTCGATGACGCGGTCCGCGATCACGTCCTGCACGAAGAGAAGCCGCAGCGCCGAGCAGCGCTGACCGGCGCTGTCAAAGGCGGAGAGAAGCACGTCCTGCACGAGCTGTTCGGGCAGCGCGGTCGAATCGGCGATAAGCGCGTTCTGGCCACCGGTCTCGGCGATGAAGGGGACGAGAGGGGCGCCGCGCGCGGCAAGGCCGCGCGCGATGATCGACGCGGTCTCGGTCGAGCCGGTGAAGGCGACGCCGGAGACGCGCGGATCGACGAGGAGCTGTGCGCCAAGGCGCGGCCCGTCCCCCGGCAGGAGATGCAGCGCGTTGGCCGGCACGCCTGCTTCGTGCAACAGGCGCACGCAGGCCGCGGCGACAAGCGGCGTCGCCTCGGCGGGCTTGGCGATCACGGCGTTGCCCGCGGCGAGCGCCGCCGTCACCTGACCCATGAAGATGGCGACCGGAAAGTTCCAGGGCGAAATGCAGAGGAACACGCCGCGCCCCCGCAGCGCCAGGCTGTTGCGCTCGCCCGTCGGCCCAGGCAGCGCCAGGGGGCTCGCGAACTCCGCCCGCGCCCGCGCGGCATAGTAGCGGCAATGGTCGATCGCCTCGCGCACTTCGCCCAGCGAATCGGCGATCGTGCGGCCGCCTTCACGCACGATCATCGCCATGAAGGACGCGATGCGCGCCTCGAGCAGATCGGCGGCGCGGTCAAGCGCGGCGGCGCGCATCCCGGCCGGCAGCCGGTCCCAGCGTGGCGCCGCCTCATCGGCCGAAGCGAGGGCCGCCGCGACCGCATCGGCATCGGCCTCGATCACCGTGCCGATGACGCGGCGGCGGTCGGCGGGGTCGCGCGCCTCTTGAGCCGGGCCGTCACGCTCGGCGCCGTCGACCAGCGGGGCCGCGCGCCAGGGCGGCGGGGCGGCGGCCAGCGCAGCGGCAAGCCGGGTCAGCGCGCCCGGGTCCGTAAGGTCGATCCCGCGCGCGTTGACGCGCTCGGCACCATAGAGGTCGCGCGGCAGCGGGATGCGCGGATGCGGCTTCGCGCGCAAAGCCGCGAGCCGATCAAGCGGATCGGCCACGATCTCGTCGATCGGCGCCGCGTCGTCGACGAGCCGGTTCACGAACGAGGTGTTAGCGCCGTTCTCGAGGAGCCGGCGCACGAGATAGGCCAGCAAATCCTCGTGCCCGCCCACCGGCGCATAGACGCGGCACGGCAGATCGGGGCCCACAATCTGGTCATAGAGCGCCTCGCCCATGCCGTGGAGGCGCTGAAACTCGAAATCGGTGCTGCCGCCGGCGAGCACGCGCACCGCCGCCACCGTATGCGCGTTGTGGGTCGCGAATTGCGGGAAGAACGCCTCCGGGTCGGCAAAGAGCCGCTTGACGCAGGCGAGATAGGACACGTCGGTCGCGAGCTTGCGGGTATAGACGGGATATCCCGAAAGCCCCCGTTCCTGGCTGCGCTTGATCTCGCTGTCCCAATAGGCGCCCTTGACGAGCCGCACCATGAGACGCCGCCCGCTCCGCCGCGCCAGCTCGGCCAGCCAGTCGATGAGCGGCAGCGCCCGCTTCTGATAGGCCTGCACGGCAAGGCCGAGGCCGTTCCAGCCGGCAAGCGCCGGCGCCGCGGCAAGCCCCGCCAAAAGATCGAGCGACAGATCGAGGCGGTCGGCCTCCTCGGCATCGATGGTGAGGCCGATGCCGGCCGCCATCGCCTCCTCGGCAAGCGCGAGAAGGCGCGGCGGCAATTCGGCCAGCACGCGCGCGCGCTGTCCTTCTTCGTAGCGCGGATGAAGCGCCGAAAGCTTCACCGAAAGGCCCGGCGCCGCCCGTGGATCGCCGCGGCGCGTGACCTTGGCGAGCGCCGAAATCGCTTCGCGGTAGCGCGCAAAATAGCGCGCGGCATCGGGCGCGGTGCGCGCCGCTTCGCCCAGCATGTCGTAGGAATGGCGATAATGCTTGCGCTCGGCGGGCCGCGCGCGGGCGATCGCCTCGTCGATCGTGCGGCCCATCACGAATTGGCGGGCGAGGATGCGGATCGCCGCCGTAACCGCCTGCCGCACCACGGGCTCGCCCGAGCGCGCGACGAGCCGGTGCAGCACGGCGCCCCAATCCTGCGCCTCCGTGTCATGAACGAGGCGCCCCGTCAGCATCAGCGCCCAAGTCGATGCGTTGACGAAAAGCGACTGCGAGTGGCCAAGATGGCGGGCCCAGTCGGCGGGCGCGAGCTTGTCGCGGATGAGCCGGTCGACCGTGGCCGCGTCCGGCACGCGCAAGAGCGCCTCGGCAAGGCAAAGGAGTGCCACGCCTTCCTGCGAGGAAAGCCGGTATTCCGAAAGGAACATCTCGATCCCGCCGACGCCCTGACGGCGCGTCCTTGCCTCGGCGACGAGCTTGCGCGCGGCGGTGGCGATACCGGCCTTCAAAGGCGGCGCGATCGATGCGGCCGCGAGGATGCGCGCGACCGCCTGGCTTTCATCCTCGCGATAAGCTGCCCGTATCGCCGCGCGCAGCGGATCGGGCTCGGGCTGGGGCGTCGTGTAGATCCAGGACATGGACACGGATACTGACCCACGCTTGAGCGCCGGTCACGCCCAGCCTACGCTTTCCGTCTCATGAGGGCGCGAATGCGGCGATCCTGGCGCGTGGCGGCGTTGGCGATGATCGGCCTTGCGATGCTTGCGGTCCCTGGTCGGGCACAGACGCTGCTCGACCCGAGGCATCACCTTCCGGCCGCCTCCTTTGCCTATGTCGGCGACGCCGGCAATCCCGGGACGTGGAAGCTGCCCTATCGTCGCGCCGACGGCAGCGTGGATGGAAGGCGGCTGCCGCTCGCGATCGAGGCCATGCTCGGCGCTTATCGCGGGCGGCGGGCACGGATTCCGGACGCGGCGCGGCATGATGTGCTGGAGCGTCTTGCGCAGGCGGCGGACGAGATCGGCCGGATGCCGCCGCGCGCCGCGCATCCGCGGCCGCTTTATCAAGAGCTTGCCGCCGCGCTCGCTCAGTGAAAGTCGCGGCTCACGACCGGGACCGTGGCGCCATGCGCCAGGCGTGAGAGAAGCACCGAGCGATCGGTCAGGCGCTCGGCGATGACATGGATCACCTCGCCCTCGCGCTGAAGCCGGCCTTGGCATTCGACGAGCCGTCCGCCCATCACGGTGCGGCGAAAGCGTTCGAACACCGGCGGCCACACCACCAGATTGGCGATGCCGCTTTCATCCTCGAGGGTCATGAAGATGACGCCGCTGGCGCTTCCCGGCCGCTGACGCACCAGCACGAGGCCCGCGACCTTGACGCGGCGGCCGGGCCGAAGCTCCGCAAGGCGCATGGCGGGAACGATCCCCGACGGCGCCAGCTCGTCGCGCAGCAAAGCCAGCGGATGGCGCTTCAGCGACAGGCCGAGCGTCACGTAATCCGTCGCGACATGCTCGCCAAGCCCCATCGGCGGCAGCGCCGCCTCGGGCGCGCCATCATCCTCGAGTGCCGCGAGAAGCGGCGGCGGCGCGTCGTCGAGACCCGTCACCGCCCACAGCGCCTGGCGCCGGTCGAGCCCCAGCGAGCGGAACGCATCGGCGGCCGCCAAAAGCTCCATCGCGCCACGTTTCAATCCAGCACGCCGCGTGATCTCGCCCGGCGCGCGATAGGGGCGCGTGCGCGCCGCCACGAGCCGCGCCGCGTCGGCCGCCGCCAGCCCCTTCACCTGGCGCAGGCCGAGGCGCAGCGCCCCCTCCTCGATCGTGCTGTCCCAGTCGCTGTCGTTGACGTCGGCAGGACGCACCTCGACCCCGTGCTCGATCGCGTCGCGCACGATCTGCGCCGGCGCGTAGAAGCCCATCGGCTGGCTGTTGAGTAGGGCCGCGGCGAAGATTTCCGGGTGAAAATGCTTCAGCCACGCCGAGACATAGACGAGGAGCGCGAAGCTTGCCGCGTGCGATTCCGGAAATCCGTACTCGCCGAACCCCTCGATCTGACGGAAGCAGCGCTCGGCGAAACCGGCATCGTAGCCGTTCGCCGCCATGCCCGCGAGGAACTTGGCGCGGAAGCGATGGATCTCCCCGGTGTGGCGGAAAGTCGCCATCGCACGGCGTAGCCGGTCCGCCTCTTCCGCGCTGAAGCCCGCGGCGACGATGGCGATGCGCATCGCCTGCTCCTGGAAGAGCGGCACGCCCAGGGTCTTGCGCAGCACGCCCGCGATCGCCTCGGAAGGAAATTCGACCGGCTCCAGTCCGGTGCGGCGACGCAGATAGGGATGCACCATGTCGCCCTGGATCGGCCCCGGCCGCACGATCGCCACCTCGATGACGAGGTCGTAGAAATTCCTCGGGCGCAGCCGCGGCAGCATGCTCATCTGCGCGCGGCTCTCGACCTGGAACACGCCGATCGAATCGGCGTGGCACAGCATCTCATAGGCTGCCGGGTCCTCGGCCGGCACGCTCGCAAGCGTCAGATGTTCGCCGCCTTTGTGGCGCGCGATGAGATCGAACGCGCGCCGAATGCAGCTCAGCATGCCAAGCGCCAGCACGTCGATCTTGAGCATGCCGAGCGCGTCGAGATCGTCCTTGTCCCATTCGATGACGGTGCGGTCCTCCATCGCCGCGTTCTCGATCGGCACCAGCTCTTCCAAGAGGCTGCGGGTGATGACGAAGCCGCCCACGTGCTGCGAGAGATGGCGCGGAAAGCCCAGGAGCTCGTGCGCGAGCGCGAGCGCGCGCCGCACGGTCGGATCGGCGGGGTCGATGCCGTGCTCGCGCGCATGCCGCTCCTCGATGCCGACCGAGCGCGAGCCCCAGCCCCACACCGTGCCCGCGAGTGCCGACGTCACGTCCTGCGACAGGCCCAGCGCCTTGCCGACATCGCGGATCGCGCTTTTCGGGCGATAGCTGATCACGGTGGCGGCGAGCGCGGCGCGGTCGCGGCCATATTTTTCGTAAATGTATTGGATCACCTCCTCGCGCCGCTCGTGCTCGAAATCGACGTCGATGTCGGGCGGCTCGTTGCGCGCGGCGCTGATGAAGCGCTCGAACAGAAGGTCGAGCTGTGCCGGATCGACCGAGGTGATGCCGAGGCAATAGCACACCGCCGAGTTCGCCGCCGAACCGCGCCCCTGGCACAGGATCCCGCGCGACTTCGCCTCGCGCACGATGTCGTGGACCGTGAGGAAATAGGGCGCATAGTCGAGCGCCCCCACAAGCCGCAGCTCGTGCTCGAGCTGCGTGCGCACCGCTTGCGGCACGCCGCCGGGATAGCGCTCCTCGGCGCCTTCCCGGGTCAGGCGCTCGAGCCGCTCTTGCGGGGAAAGCCCGTCGGGGCCGCTTTCATCGGGATAGTCGTATTTGAGTTCGTCGAGGCGGAAGCGGCAGCGCTCGGTTATCTCGATCGTGCGCGCGAGCGCCTCGGGATGGTCGCGAAAAAGCCGCGCCATCTCCTCGGGCGGCTTCAAATGGCGCTCGGCATTGGCCTCGAGCCGTAACCCTGCCTCGGCGATGGTGCAGCCCTCGCGGACGCAGGTCAGCACATCCTGCAGCGGACGCCGCTCCGGCCGGTGATAGAGCACGCCATTCGCCGCGACGAGCGGCACGTGCACCGCCGCCGCAAGTGCGGCAAGGCGATGGATGCGGCGGCGATCATCGCCGCGATAGAGATGATGCGCGGCGAGATAGGAGGCACCCGGAAAATCCGCGGCGAGGCGCGCGAGGAAGCGCGGGAAATCCGCGCTCATCTCTTCGGGCGGCAATGCCACCAGGATCTGACCCGCGCCGGCCGCGGCGACATCACCATAGACGAGGCGGCAGTCGCCTTTCTCGGCGCGGCGCTTGCCGAGCGTCAGGAGCCGGCAAAGGCGCCCATAGGCGGCGCGGTCGGTCGGAAAGCAGAGGAGGCTTGCGCCGTCCGCGAGCACGAGCCGACAGCCGACCACGAGCCGCAGGCCATGTTCTTGCGCGGCGCGCCAGGCGCGCACCACGCCCGCGAGCGAGTTGCGGTCGGCGATGGCGATGGCCGCGTGGCCCAAGGCCTTCGCCTCGGCCACCAGCTCCTCGGCGTGGGATGCCCCGCGCAGGAACGAGAAATTGCTGGTGACGTCGAGCTCGGCATAGCCGGCGCTCATCCGAACACCCCGTGGAGGAACCAGCGCGCGGGCGCATCGGGACGATGAAGGCCCGCGCGGTAAAGCCAGAACCGGCGGCCGTCATGATCCTCGACACGGTAATAGTCGCGCGGCTCGCAGGATTGGCGCCACCACTCGCCGGCGATCCGTTCGGGCCCATCGGCGCGGCGCACGCGATGCATGATCTTGCGCCAGCGGAACAGGAGCGGCGGATCGTCGGGCACCGGCGCCACCGCGTCGACCGGTTCGGGCCGGGGCAGGAACCGCACCGGCCGCTCGTCCTTGGCCCGCGCATTGGCGGTCCGGTCGAGCGGCGGCACGAAGCGCACCGCGCGCTCGGGCCAATGGCTTTCCCAGAGCAGCGGCCGGCTCACCGCGCGCGGCCCGAGACGCGCCGCAAGACGATCGACAAGGGTGGCAAGGTCGTCATCGGTCTCTTCGCCCCGGCCTTCTCCGCCAAGGGCGAACCGGTACTGCGCCGGGGCCTGCGCCTCGGCAAAGGAGGCGGCGAGCAGCATGTCCTCGACACCAAGGCCGGGATCAAGCGTGCCCAGACGCTCGTCGAGAAGGCGCAAGAGATGGCGCGGCTCGCGGCTCGGCCGCGCGGTGCCGATTTCCAGGAGCGCCGCCGTCCCGTCGACGCGATGGAGCCGCAGCACGATCCGGCGCGCGCCTTCGCCCTCGGCGGCAAGGCGCCGGCACAGGCCCGCGATCAGCTCGGACGTGGCGGCGCGGATCTGCTCGGGAGCAGCAATCGGCTCGGCGAAGCGGCGGCGTACCCAGAGCTGAGGCGGCGGCGGCAGCGGCGACAGCGGCTCGTCGAGGCGGCCCAGCGCCTGATCGAGCCGCGCCGCGAGCCCCGCGCCAAAGCGCAGCACCAGCGACGGACGCGGCATGGGATAGAGATCGCCGATGCGGCGCAGCCCTACGCGCGCCAGCGTCTCGGCCCTGTCGGACGGCAGCCGCAGCGCCGCCACCGGCAAATCCGCGAGCGCCGTCGCGAGGCCGCCTTCCGGCACCACGCTCTTGCATCCGGCGCCAAAGCACGCAACGGCCCAGGCCGCACCGGCCGTGTCGGCGATGGCCGCGCGAGCGGTGAGGCCGCGCCGCGCCAGCTGCTCGACCGCCTCGTCAACCAAGCCCGCTTCGCCACCATGGAGATGGGCGCAGCCGGTCACGTCGAGCCACACGCCGTCGGGCGGACACGGCGCCGTCCACGGGCTCCAGCGGCCGCACCAGGCGGCAAGACGCTGAAGCGCTTCGGCATCGGCGGTGAAATCGGCGGATGCCACGGCGAGGTCGGGTACCAGCGCCCACGCATCGGTGAGCGCCATGCCGGGCGCGATGCCCGCCTCGCACGCGGCCGGATCGGC
>DATJLY010000160.1:0-6308 GCA_035509095.1 Allostellaceae bacterium
TCGGTCCGTACTGGTCAATGGGATTCGAAGTTTCCTACTACATCGCGTTTGGCGTCGCGATATTTGCCCCTCGACGGTGGGCAATCGCTGGAGCGCTTGCCGTGATGTTTGTTGCCGGCCCAAACATCGCCGTCCTTTTTCCAATTTGGCTGCTGGGCGTCGCGTGTTACCGCCTTTGCGCAAAATACCCGTTGGGGGCGCGGGCAGGATTGTTGCTGTGGATATTATCGAGCATAGCCATTGCGATCGTAGAATTTCTGCCAGCAGACCGACAGCTGCCGATCGGGACCATCTCTTTCTCACCGGAGCGCCTGCGCAGCATCGTGCATTTTTATGTGGTGGCGTTTCTTTTCGCAGCTCACGTCGTAGGGTTTCGGGGCGCGTCGCCCGCCCTTGCGGCGCCTTTGAAGCTATTCATGCGACCGATTCGATGGGTGGGGCAAAGGACATTTGCGCTGTATCTCTTTCACGAACCGATCATGCAATTCGTCGTGGCTGTCGCGCCCTGGCCGGCTAAGTCTTGGCTGACGCGCGGACTCGTCTTTTTCGGTGTCCCGTTGGTGGTGTTTGGATTGGCAGAGGTGACAGAACGCCGCAAGGACGCTTGGCGATCGCTGTTCGATACGCTGCTGGTAAGCAAATTGCCGATCAAGTCGAGCGATTGAAGGAAACCCCGTCGGTGGACCGCGTGGATGGATTCCAGGCCGGCCGTCGTGTAAGGGTTGCGTGCCGCGGACGCATTCGAGCCTGGGGAGGGCCGCCACACCATGACAACGCCATCGACCGCGCCGCGCCGCCAGGCGCCGCCGCCCATCCGCGACCTGCGCAAGCCGAAGCTGACGCTGCCGCCCGGCGCGTGCGACACGCATTTCCATTTCCTGGGGCCGCAGACGCTTTACCCCTTCAACCCCAGCCGCAAATTCGTGCCGGACGTCGATCACGAGGATTCGACCATCGCCCACTGGCAGGCGATGCAAAGCGCGCTGGGCCTGTCGCGCGGGCTCTTGGTGCAGTCGATGATGTATTACCCGAGCTATGAGCTGGCGCTGCATGGCCTGTCGCTGATGCCGGACCGGCTGCGCGGCGTGATCTATCCGTTCGCGTCGATCACGGATCGCGAGCTCGCGATCCTCACGCAGGCGGGCGTCGTCGGCGCGCGCTTCACGCGGCCCACCGGGCCCGACATCGATGACCGGCTGGTGCGGCGCGTGCACGAGTTCGGCTGGGGCGCGCATTATCTGCTCCACGGCGACGACCATGTCGTGGCGTGGCGCAAGCAAATCCTCGCCTCGCCGGGGAAATTCGTGATCGAGCATTGCGGCAATCCGCCGACCGACCAGGGCATCGACGGCATGGCGTTCAAGTTCGTGCTCGAATGCCTCGATACCGGCCGCTGCTGGGTCAAGCTGGGCCCGCGCTTTTCGCACGAAGAGACCCTGCCGTTCGCGGATGTCGTGCCGTTCATCAAGAAGCTCGTCGCGCACGCGCCGAACCGGTGCCTTTGGAGCTCCGACTGGCCGCATCCCCAATATTGGAAGCCGATGCCGAGCGACAGCGACCTGCTCGACCTGATGCTCGACTGGGTCCCGGACGAGACGACGCGCAACCGCATCTTCGTCGACAACCCGATCGAAGCGTTCGGATTCCCGCCCGTCGCGGCGTAACCCCGCGCGACCGGCTTTCCCGGCGGGTCGCGCGGGGTTAGCCTTGCGGCAAAGATCGAGGAGGCGCGCGCCATGAAACGCAGCACGAACCGTATCCTGACCTCGCATGCCGGCAGCCTGCCGCGGCCCGATGCGCTGCTGGAGGTGAACCAGGCGAAGCTTTCGGGCCAGGGGTTCGATCAGCGCGCCTATGACGCGCGGCTCGCCGCGGCGGTGACGGAGATCGCAAAGCGCCAGGCCTCGCTTGGCATCGACGTGATCAATGACGGCGAATTCGGCAAGGCCTCGCGCGGGGCCATCGATTACGGCGCGTGGCAAAGCTATGCGTGGGGACGGCTCGCCGGGTGGGAGCCGGGCGAGCCGGGCACGCCGTCGGCGTTGTCCGGGCGACGCGACCGCCGCATCTTCGCCGATTTCTATGCCGAGCTCGATGCAACGCAGTTCCTGTCCTCGACCTCGATGGTGGCGCGGCCGCCGGTCGTGACCGGGCCGTTGCGCTATGTTGGCCAGGACGCGGTGAAGGCCGACATCGCCAACTTCAAGGCGGCGCTCGGCACCGTTGGCGCGGAGGAAGGCTTCATCACGTCGGTGGCGCCGGGCAGCTTCGGACGGCGGCAGAACCGCTACTACAAGACCGACGAGGAATTCCTCTACGCGCTCGTCGACGCGCTCAAAGAGGAATACAAGGCGATCATCGATGCGGGCTTCGTACTGCAGCTCGACGACCCGGGCCTGCCCGACAGCTGGGACATGGCCTATCCCGAGCCCTCGGCCGAGGAATACCGGAAATTCGCCGCGATCCGCATCGACGCGCTGAACCACGCGCTCAAAGACCTGCCCGAGGACCGCATCCGCTATCACATCTGCTGGGGAAGCTGGCACGGGCCGCACACGACCGACCTGCCGCTCGGGACCATCATCGACATTCTGCTCAAGGTGAAGGCGCAGGCCTATTCGGTCGAAGCCGGCAATGTGCGCCACGAGCATGAATGGAAAGTGTGGCGCGAGGTGAAGCTGCCGGCGGGCAAGATCCTGATGCCGGGTGTCGTGAGCCACGCCACCAACGTCGTCGAGCATCCCGAACTCGTGTGCGACCGTATCCTGCGCTTTGCCGAGGTGGCGGGGCGCGAGAACGTGATCGCCGGCACCGATTGCGGCCTCGGCGGCCGCATCCATGCGCAGCTTGCCTGGGCCAAGCTCGAAGCGCTCGCCGCGGGCGCGCGGCTTGCCAGCAAAGAGCTGTGGCGGTAGCACATCATCCATCGTCCGGGGAGGTCCATCATGAAGCTGCTCACGTTCGAGAAAAACGGCGCCCAGCATGTCGGCGCCAAGATCGATGAAGGCGTCGTCGATCTGACCGCGGCGCTCGCGGCGACCCATCCGGACGTGAAGACGGCCGGATCGCTGCTCGAGATCATCCGCTCGGGCATCGACATCGACACGGTCGGCGGGCAGTCGATCGAGCGCCTGAAGCAGCAGGGCAAGCTCAAGGACTTCATCGTCGCCAACGCGGTCTTGTGTCCGCCGATCATGCGGCCCAGCAAAATCCTGGCGCTCGCGCTCAATTTCCGCGAGCACATCGAAGAGACCAACCTCAATTTCTACGACGAGCCCATCGTGTTCACGAAATACACGAGCAATCTTTTGGCGCCCGACGGCGAGATCGAGTTGCCGCCGTTCCCGCAAAAGGTCGACGAGGAGCACGAGCTTGCGCTTGTCGTCGGCCGCGATTGCCGCCACATCCGCCCTTCGCAGGCGGCCGACTATATTTTCGGCTATACGATCTGCAACGACGTCTCGGCGCGCAACCGTCAGCGCGAGCGCGGCCAGATGCATCAGCCCTATGACTACGCCAAGAACCTCGCGACCTTCTGTCCGATGGGCCCATGGGTCGTGACGCGGCGCGAGCTTCCGGACGCGCGCAATCTCAAGATGGAGGTGCGCATCAACGGCAAGGTCACGCGCAGCGGCAGCACCTCGAAGATGATCTTCGATCCCTATGAGGTGCTGGCCTATTGCTCGGACTACACGCCGATGCTGGCGGGCGACGTGATCTCGCTCGGCACCTTCGCCGGCGACAAGGAGATCAAGGCCGGCGACACGGTCGAGCTCGAGATCGAGAAGATCGGCACGCTCCGCAACCGCGTCGTGCCGGCGAAGGCCGCGTGGCGCAATTTCGCCGAAGGCGTCACCAACGGGCCGCTGCAGCGGGAGAAGTGACGCCTGGCCGCGGCAGGGAGGCCGCGGCCGACGCTCAGGCGGCCGCGCGCGCCCGCACGGCGGCAAGGCCCAATATCTCGCGCGCTTCCGCCGGGGTCGCGGGCTCGCCGCCCAGGGCGCGGATGATCGCCACGCCCCGCTCGACAAGGCCGGCATTGTCGGCGAAGACGCCGCGGTCGAGATAGTGGTTGTCCTCGAGCCCGACCCGCACATGCCCGCCCAGCAGCACCGCCTGGGCCACCATCGGGAATTGCTGACGCGAGATGCCGAACGAGGCCCAGCGCGAGCCGGGCGGCAACTGCTCGCTCATGTGGATCATGGATTTGGGCGTCGCCGCCGCGCCATAGGGGATGCCGAGGCACAGCTGGAACAAGGCCGGCGCCTCGATCGCCCCATCGGCGATCAGATCCTTGGCAAGCGCGATGTCGCCCGAATCAAAGCATTCGAGCTCGGGCAGCACGCCCGCGGCGCGGATCAGCCGCGCCATCTCGATCAGGATCTCGGGCACGTTCATGAAGGCGCGCGTGCGGCTCCACATGGTGCAGAGATCGAGCGAGCAGATGTCGGGCTTCAAGGCCGTGACATGGCGCGTGCGCTCTTCGGGCGAGCGCATGTTGGTGCCGGGGCCGGGCTTGCCCGGATCCTCCTGGCTCGGCACGAAGAAGGCGCCGGGCCCGGTGGTGAGGTTGATCAGGAGATCGACCTTGCTGTCGCGGATGCGCTCGACCACTTCGCGGTAATAGGCGAGCTCCATGCTGCCCTGGCCGGTCTTGGGCTCGCGCACATGGATATGGGCGACGGCGGCGCCCGCCTTGGCCGCGCCGATCGCGGCCTCGGCGATCTCCTTGGGCGTGGTCGGGACGGCCGGGTGCCGGCCGATCGGGCCGCCGCCGGTGACGGCGCAGGTGATGATGTGCTTCGCCATGGTTTGGTCCTCCCCGTGGGGCCCCAGTCTAGCAAAAGCGATGCGCCGGCGGGACTCCGCTATCCACCGCCGCGACCGGGCGCGCTAGCATCGGCGCGGGAGGAAGCAACGCCATGCGGACCGCGTCCCTGATCGCGCTCATGATGGTCGCCGTCGTCGCGGGCTGCGCCGCGCCCGTTCCGCCGCCGCCAACGCCAGCCACCACCGCGGTCCGGCCGCGCTTTTCCGAGCAGGGCGTCGCCTCCACCTATGGCCATGAGCTCAACCAGCAGCGCACGGCAAGCGGCGAGCCCTTCGACCCGAACGGCATGACCGCCGCGCATCGGTCCCTGCCGTTCAACACCATCGTCCGCGTCACCAATCTCGACAACGGCCAATCGGTGCGGGTGCGGATCAACGACCGCGGACCCTTTGTCGCGGGCCGCATCATCGATCTTTCCGCGAAGGCGGCGCGCAGCCTCGGCATGCGCGAGGACAGCACGGCACGCGTCCGCCTCGACGTCTTCGAAGCCGACCAGTCGGCGTCGCTTTAGCTATTTGGCCGCTGCTTCCTGCCTCTCGCGCGCGGGCCTCACCTCGATCCCGTCGCGCGCCGCCTGCTCCGCCGCGAGAAGCCGCTCGACCATGCGGCGCATATGCATCCGGTTGGCGTCCGACGCGATGTCGACGAGGCCGCGCTCGCCGAACTCGGTCAGGCGCGCCTGCTGCGCCTCGACCATGTCCTTGTCTTCGATGAAGGTGGGCGCGATCTCGCTATAGAGCTGCTCGGTCGCTTCCGGCTCGTTCTGGCGATAGCCGTTGGCGATCGACCAGAAATAGAAGCAGCTCGTCTCGGTCTCGGGCGTCAGGCCGTGGAACAGGCGGAACTGGAAGCCGCCGTCGCGCTTGCCTTCATAGGCGCCGGTGTCGGCATCGGCGGCGCCGGTCCATTGCAGCACCGAGGAAGGCGCCACGAACTCGAACTCCTGCCAACGGTCGACCCGGCCCTTGAATCCCGCCGCCTTCACATAAGTCGGCGGCGGCAGCGAGTTGCGCAACCAGCGCACGAATTTGAGCCCGCGCTCGGTGCGCGTCGTCTTCATCTCGGCGTCGACATGGGCGGCCGGATTGCCGCCGACCGTCTTGGCGTGCAGATAGCCGAGATGGGTCAGGTCCATCAGATTGTCGACCATGAGCATATAGTTGCCCTTGATCGGATAGACGTCATGCTTGTTGGGCCAGAGCCGCCGATCGGTGTGGTAGGGATAATCGAGGATCGCTGCGGCCTCGGCCCGCGCCGGATCGCCCATCCAGAGCCAGACCATGCCGTCCTTCTCGACCGTGGGATAGGACCTGACGCGGGCGCCCGGCGGCACCAGCGACTGGCCCGGCACCGTGACACAGCAACCCGCGCCATCGATGATGAGGCCGTGATAGCCGCACTGAATCCCCGCCTCGACGATCGTGCCGAGACTGAGCGGCGCTGAGCGGTGGCAGCACCGGTCCTCGAGCGCCGCGAC
>DATJLY010000161.1:0-3025 GCA_035509095.1 Allostellaceae bacterium
AGGGAGCCGCGATTTTCGACGGCCACAGGGAAGAATGGCGCGACGGCACGATCGGCGTCGAGATCGCCATCCAGGACGAGGCCGGAAGGATCGACATCAACCAGGCGCCGCTCGAGCTGCTCGAAGGCCTGTTCGTTGCGATCGGTCGGCCCAAAGAGGATGCGCTTCTACTTGCGTGCCGCATCCTTGAACGCCGCGGCTCCACCGCGTCAGATTGTCCCGATCTGCCCGGCGCGCCTCCCCTCGCGCCGGAAGTCTTCGTTGCGCCCGAGGAACTCGCGGCGCTTCCCGGATTTGGCGACCGCCTCTATGCCGCGATCGCCGATGATGTGACCGTTGCGACCGGCGCCAGCGCCGTCGATCCCATGGTAGCACCTCGGACCGTGCTGTTGGCGCTGCCGGGGGCAACGCCTGACGTTGTCGATGGCTGGCTTTCGAGCCGCGAGGAGATTGCACAGTCGGAGCCGGAGGCGAGCGGCTTCGAGACGCTGGGATCGAGCCCCTATCTCATGGTCTCGCCGGTGCGCGATTTCACGATCGTCGCGGTCGCCAAGACCGCGGACGGGGCGCGCGCGCGGACCGAGCTTCAGGTCCGTCTGACGGGCAACGGCGGCCGTCCATACCAAGTGATGGCATGGCGCAATCGGTGAAGGGTTGGGCCGAACCTGCTAAGCTTCCTTTCGATGACCCTCGCCGCTCACAACGATGCAAAGCGCGCCTGGGGCGCGGCTGGACGTGCGCTCTCCTGGTGGGTCGGCGAGTTGCGCGGCGTGTGGGATGATCTAGCGCGGCGCTTCGAGCTCGGAACCCGCGCCGCGATCGTGATCGAGGCTGGCGAGCGTTATTGGATCGTGCGGCAGCGCCAACGGGTGTTGGGCCAGATCGATCGAACCGGGTCCGACCCGGCAGAGACGCGGCGCACGCTGACCCGCCTGGCGCAGGGCCCCTCGCTCACCATCGAAATCCCGCAGGAGCGCGTGTTGACACGGCGGATCAGCCTTCCGGCGAGCGCCGAGGGTCAAGTCGATCGCATCCTTCGGTTCGAGATCGCGCGCCTCTTTCCGTTTCCGGCCGAGCGCGTGCATTTCTGCCACCGGGTCACCGGGAAAGGCGGGCTCGCCAACGACGGCGGCGCGATCGAGGTCGAGGTCGTCGCGGTCGCCCGCGAGGTCGTTGCCGATATCTGCGCGTCGTTGACCGAGGCAGGCCTGACGCCCAACGCGATCTGCATCGGCGGAGGCACCGGCACGGCGCCGCTCTATCTTCCCGGCGCGGCGATCGGGCGGCCGGGACCGGCATTCACGGGGACCACCCGCACGTTGCTGGTCACGCTTGGCGTGCTGGTGGTCGCAGCGCTCGCATCGCCCATCCTGCACGACCGAATGCGGCTTGCGGCGGCAGATCATGAGATCGCGACGTTGAAACCCGCGGTGCAAACGGCGCTCGATGCGCGCGACCGGCAACGGCGCGAGGCCGCCGAGACGGCGAGCCCTTTGCGGCTCAGGGCAGCGCGCCCGCCGCTGGTTGCGGTCCTGGACGAGCTGACCAAAGTGGTGCCCGACGGCGCATGGTTCACGTCCCTGACCGTCTCGGGACGGGAGGTCGTGATCGATGGGCTTTCGCCGTCGGCAGCCGCAACGGCGCTCGCGCTCGAGCAAAGCCACGACTTCACCAACGTCGTGTTTCGCTCGCCGATCGCGCGTGACGTCCAGACCGGCCTCGAACGGTTCCAGATCACGGTCGCAATCGCGGAGCCAAAGCCGTGACGCTCGCGATACACCGCCTCCTTTCTCGCGCCGCGGCGCTCGCAATCCTGGCCGGGATCATCGCGCTGATTTGGATCGGGCCGGTCGCCCTATATGTCGATTTTCTCGATGCCAACGGGAGAGCCTTGGCAACAGCGCAGGAGACGCTCTCGCGGTACCGGGTGCTCGCGAGCGCCAAGCCGCTGGATGTTTCCGTCGAAGACAAGACTTTGCTGCTTCCGGATATCTCGGACGCACAGGCGGTGGCGCTGCTGCAGGAATCGCTGAAAGCCGCCGCGGCGGCGGCGCAGGTTGAAATTCAGGGCCTGCAGGTGCTGCAGGACGAGCCGTTTGCCGGCGCCGCGCGTGTCGGTGTGCGGCTCAGAGGCCACGCCGACATTGGCGGGCTCGCCAACCTCCTCTATGCGATCGAAGCTGCGCGGCCACTGCTTTACGCGGATAATCTGACGGTCCAGTCGAGGTCTGCCACGCCAACGACGCCACCCGCGCTGCTCGATTTCCAGATCGACGTGTCGGCGTTCAAGTCGGGACAGCGGGGATCATGACGCGAGCGACGATCTCCAAGCCCCTCGCCGCAGCCAACCTCGTCGCCGTCGCGCTCGTGATCTGGCCGTGGATCAGGGAGACGGCGCCGGCCCCCACGCCTCAGCCAAGGGGTGAGGCAGAGGCACCGAAGCTTGCGCGGCTCGCACCCTTCACCGACTTTGCCACGATCCTGGAGCGGCCGCTTTTTTCGCCTTCGCGGCGGCCAAGCGCCGTCGTCAAGCCGGCGACCATCGCGATCGAAAGCCGCTATCGGCTGCAGGGGATCATTACAGTCGGCGGCGCGCGGCATGCGATCATCGCGCCGGTGGCCGGCGGCGCGGGCTTGGAACTGGGCGAAGGCGACGCGCTCGAAGGATGGTCGGTAAAGAGTATCGTATCAGACCACGTGGTGCTGGCCTCCCCCGCAGGCGAGGCGACGCTCGCCTTGGCGCACGCGGGCGCGGCGGCGAACGGAAGACGCTGATCCCCAGGGATCAGCGCGGCATGCTGGGCGCCGTGTTTTGCGCGGTGCTGCGTCGGGACGTCGGAACGAAATCCTGCATCCTTACGTGGTCCGTCACGGTGAAGAGCTTCCCGTCGGGGCCAAGATAGAATTTCTTCATCTCGTCCAGGTTGAAGGGACGCGACCCGATGCGGCCGAACACCGCGATCTGATTTCCGGTCTCGTCAACGCCACGGTCGCGCTCGAGCCCGTGAGAAAGCGAGAGCGCCGG
>DATJLY010000162.1:0-18300 GCA_035509095.1 Allostellaceae bacterium
ACTCCACGCTCGCCATCCCGCGCATTTCGGCTTTTTCGCCAGCCTGCCGTTGCCCGAGGTGGAGGCGAGCCTCGAGGAGACCGCCTACGCCCTCGACACGCTCGGCGCCGACGGCATCGGCCTGATGACGAACTACGGCGGGCGCTATCCCGGCGAGGCGGATTTCGCGCCCGTCTTCGACGAGCTCGAGCGGCGCGCGGCGGTCGTCTATTTCCACCCGACCGCGCCTGATTGCTGCGTCAATCTGCTACCCGGCGTGCCCGCGCCACTGGTCGAATTCGCATTCGACACAACGCGGGCGATTGTGAGCTTGCTCTTTTCCGGCACGCTCGCGCGCTGTCCGGACATCCGGTTCATCTTCTCGCATGGCGGCGGAACCTTGCCGATGCTGGCGGGACGCATCGCTGCGGTGGCCGCGAACCTGCCGCAGGCGACGCAATATCCCGGCGGCATCATGCCGGAATTCAAGAAGCTCTATTACGACGTGGTGAGCGTCTTCGATCCGGTTGGCTTCACGGCGGTGCAGCAGCTCGCGGGCGTCTCGCACATGCTGTTCGGCAGCGATTATCCCTATTGGGACACCGAGGCCAACGTGTCGGCGCTGGGCCGCCAGACTTTGAGCACTGCCGACCGTCAGGCGATCGAACGCGATAACGCGCTCGCCTTGTTTCCGCGGCTCGCCCGTTAGAGCTTCACGCCAGCATCTCGGGGACAAATATCTCCTCGGGCGTATAGCAACGCTTCGAGAGACCTTGCTCGAAGTGATAGCGGAGATAAGCCTCGAGCGTCTTGCGGTTCGGTTCAATGCCATAGGGCCAAGGGTCTTCGCCCATAAGCGCCCGGTTCTCCTCGAGAAGAGCGGGAAGCCACGGCACCATATAGGGCGCGCCGAAGAACGTCTCGGCGGCACGGTACTGTCGGACCGCGACGTCCTTTGCCTGCTGAAACGCGGTGCAAAGCGATCGCGCGATCCATCGATTCTTCTCGTAAACTTCGCGCCGGATCACGATCGTATGCATGATCGGAAAGATACCGGTGCGGTGGAAATAGTCGCGCTCCACCCGCTCGTAGTCGGGAAAGAGCCGGACGATATTGCCGGCACGCCGATAAAAGCCGGGCGGCACCCAGGCCGAGAACAGCGCGTCGATATCGCCGGCCTCCAGCATCGCATCAAGCGTCTGGCCGGGACCCAAACGCTGGATGCGCAGATCGCGCGGGGGATCGAATGGCGCCCAGTCGGGTCCCGCCTCCGGCTTATCCATGGCGCCGACATAGTGGGTCATGCTGCCGGCCGCGACGCCAAACTCATCGGACAGGACGCCCTTGGACCAGATGCCGGCATCGTGACCATAGCGATGCAGCTCGCCGACCGCGCGGCCCGCGAGGTCCTTGGGCGAAGCGATGCCGCGGGTACGATTGATGAAGATGGCGGCATGGCGGAAGATGCGGTTGGGAAAAATGGGGATCGCGACGAACGGCGCGCCGGAGAGCTCCATTGTCCGCAGGAAATAGGTGAAGCCAAGCTCGGCCACGTCATAATCGCGCGTCGTGACGAGCCGCTCCATGATCTGACCCACCTGCTGCGCGCTTTCGAAAGAGAGGTCCAATCCTTCGGCCTTCACGGTGCCGTCGACAAGCGCGCGCGTGCGGTCATAAGTCCACAACGCCACCATCAGCTTCAAATTTGCCATCCTCATCCCCTTGCGCGACAGGACCGCCACAGGCTACCAAAGATCATTCGACCGGAGGACTGCCATGAATTCAGACGTCATCCTCAAGAAGATGGACGAAGTGGTCGACGGCTTCTGCCGCCGCACCCGCATGGTCACCGAGCCAACGACGAAAGGCCGGGCACGCATGTTCGTCAAGCAGCACCGGCTCAACACGCGCCAGCGCAATTCCGTGCTGAAGCTTCGCGTCGCCACCAACTGCCCGCATTGGGACACGAAATTGGACATCATCAAGGCGTGTGCGCAGGAGATCGTCGCCGATGACGAGTTCGGCGACGGACGGCCGCACTGGAAGGTGATGGAAGATCTGGGCGTGAGCATCGGCGTGCCGATCGAAGAGATACTCGCCACCAAGCCCATCGCCACGACCGAGATCGCCTGGGCGGCGTGGGAGGGGTTGATGTCGAACCGGCATTGGCTCGAAGGGATTGTCGCCAATACCTGCGCCGAACGGATCAACGTCCCCGGCTATGGCACCGGCGATCAGCGCGAGCACGGATGGTCCTGGGTCCAGGGACACCAATGGGCGAAGTTGTTCGGGCTCAAAGGCGACGAGCTCGCCTTCTTCAAGATGCACGAGCAGGCCGATCTCGAACATTCCAACATGGGGTGGAAGGCGGTCGCGCAATTCGCCGAGGAATACCGCATGGAAGAGGCCGTGGTGCACGCCTGCGACATCAACCTTCAGGTTTGGACGCTGTACTTCGACGGCATTGTCGAAGCGGGCGAGCGGCAGGGCGCCTAGATGTAGCCCTTTTCCTTCCAAAATGTCTCCGCGGCGGGGTGAAGCGGCACGTCGAGAGGCGTGTCGGCCTCGTTGCGGCACATGCGTTCGACCGGCAATGGCCCCGGCTGCTCCCACGGGATGAGATGCTTGCGCGCGTCGAGCCCGGCGCAGATTTGCCGCACGATCTCGTCCTCGAGCGCCGCGTGGACATAGATGGTCCAGCCGCTGAAATCGATGGTCAGCACGTCGGCCGGCAGGCGCGGATAATCCGCCTTGCGAATATAGGCGCGGCGATAGCCCATAGCCTCCAATTTCCGCACCGTCGCCTCCGCGAGCGGCAGGATGGTGCAACCGGCATCGAGCGCCAGATCGACCCACACCGGCGCCGCCTCGTCGAAAATCGCGTCGATCTCGTCCTTCATCAGCGCCTGGATCTTGCGGCTGTCGGGCCACGGGAGCTGATCCTCGAGCCGCGGGTCACCGCCCCAGCCCTTCATGTCCTGGAGCGTGAATCCCGCGGCCGCGGCAATATGGTCCAGCATCGCGTGAAGGCAATGATCCTTCTGACCGCGCAGCGACACCCTGAGCTTGGGCCTTCGCGACGCGATATCCTCGAACGACGTGAGGCCGAACCGGCTCTTCACCGCGAAGACATATTGGTCGAGTGACGGGATCACGCCGATCGCGCGGACCGGCTGAGCCTCGCGCCATTGGCCTTTTCCGCGGTAAGCCACGGTCAGCGCCGCCGACGGATTGATGATGGCCATGTCGGCGGTGCGGCGTGCGACCTCGATCACGCCTTCGTTTGTGCTAAGCGCCGTGAGCGAGATTGCCCAGTCGGGACTGCCCATCCGCCGCATCAGCACCTTTGCCTGCTGCAACCGCTCGTTCGCGGCGACGATCTCGGCGGCCACTTCGAGCACGACACGCGAGCGTGTGACGTTGGGATTGACGGGCGGAACGGTCATGTTCGCTCCTTACGGTCCATCGAGCCGCGCTTTCGCGTCCGCGATGAGGGACAGATCGACATAGCGCGGCGCGACCACGACCCGCTGCGGCAAAAGCTTCATCGCAACAGCCTGGTCGATGTCCTTTTGCACCGCGGGAATGTCGGGCTTGAGATCGGGCGAATGATAAAGATCGTGGGGCCCGAAAGCATAGTCGAGCGCCGCACGCGACTGCTTGGTGACCGCCATCGCGATCTCCAACGCATCTTCGTGATGGGCGGGATCGATGATCCAGCGCACGGCGCGCATATCGTCCTCGAGGAAATCGACGATGGCGGGCCTGTGTTGCGCAATGAAGTCGGCGCGCATGACCCAGAATCCGACCTGGCTCGGACCGGCGACACCCGCGAGAGTGAACAAGGTCCGATAATGGCCGGTCGCCTCGAAATCGTGCGAGAATTGCGGCATGACCGGCACGGTATCGACCTTGTCGTTCTCGATGAGCGGCAGCATGTTGGCGAAATCGGCCTCGATCACGGTGTATTGGCCGTCGGCGACCCCGTGGCTGCGCATCGCCTCGTGCAACAGCATGTCGATCCCGGTGCCAAGCGCATTGACCGCCGCGCGGCGATGCCGCATGTCTTCGATCGTGCGGACCGGCCCGTCCGTGCGTACGACCCAATAGGTTCCGAAATGGCCGGGGATGCCGTCTTGCATCACGTCGGCGATGATGCGCAGGTCGAGCCTCGCATTGTTCACCGCGATCGCAAGCGCGGGCGGCGCGAACTCGGCGATTTCGAGATCACCGCTCGCAAGCCCCTGGATCTGTGGCGTGCTGCCCTGGAAGCGGATCGGCGATAGCACATAGCTTTGCCCGACATGGGCGAACATCTCCTTGTGCCGCCGCATCAGCTCGTCGATGACGGTGGTGAGCTGCGTCGGCGCCTGCGCCCAGCCGACACGCAGGGTCAGCGGCTCGGCACCGGCGCCGTCCATCATTGCGACGAGCGCCAGCGCGGCAGCGGCCGCGATCCGCTTCACGCGACCCTGGCGCGCGGCATCAACCTCGCCGCATTGTCGTAATAGATCGCCTGAAGCTCGGCGGGCGTGAAGCCGCACGCCTTCAATCCTTCGAGATGCGCCGCCGCGGTGTTGTAGGGGAAATCGGTCCCGAACAGCACCTGCGATATCTTCACGAGCTTCATCAATGACGCGGTGGCGCCGGGATTGGACGCCTGGGCCAGGTCGTAGTGGAACCGTTGCAGCTCGTGCAGCACCCCGTGGGGCAGCGCTTGCGCATATTGCGGCGACTGCGCGAGGCCCGTGAAGCGGCCGATCAGGAACGGCATCGTTCCGCCGGCATGGGAGAACAGGAACTTGATGTCCGGGCAGCGCGCCGCCCGGCCCGAGAACACGAGGCTCGCGATCGTGCGGGTCGTGTCGGTGCCGTACTCGATGACCGCCTCTGAGATTTCCGGCAGCAGATTGACGCAGCAATCGGGCCGTCGCGGATGGGTATAGACGACCGCCTTGCGGCGGTTCAGCTCCTCGAACACCGGCGCGAAGGCCTCATCGCCCAGATAGCGGTCCTGATAGCTCGTGAAGAGGCAGACGCCGTCGGCCTTGAGCGTGTCGAAGGCATAGGCGATCTCGCGCAGGCTGCCCTCGGTATCGGGCAGCGGCAGCACCGCGAACATGCCATAGCGCGCCGGATGATCGGCCACCGTCTTGGCGAAATGCTCGTTGCACTCGCGCGCCAGCCGCCGCCCTTCGGCCACGTCGCCGAACCAGACGCCCGGCGTCGTCAGCGAGATGATCGACCGGGCGACACCGCCTTTGTCCATGTCCTCGAGCGACTTCTCGGCCGAGCCATTGCGCAGGATGCGCTCGACATAAGGCACCATCCCGGTCTTGGCCTTGATGTAGTCGACATAGGCCGCGCTGCACATGTGGTGGTGCGTGTCGACGATCGTCGTCTGTTTCGAAGCCGGCATGGCGTCCCCTGGGATTTCGGCCGAGACTAGCGCCCGCCGTCGCGCCGAGGCAACGGCGGCCCCGGCTTCACCGGCGCGCGTCGCGCGCCTTTTGTGCCGCCAGCGCCTTCTCGACCTTGGGACCGAGCTTCAGGACGCGCAGCGCGTTCTTCACGAAGATCTTCTCGATGACGTTGGGACGCAGGCCTTCCATCTCCAGCTCGTCGAGACACTGGCCCGGCGACCACGCCGGATAATCCGAGCCATAGAGGATCTTGTCCTGCAACCGCCGGTTCATCTCGTGCTTCAAGGGCGCAGGGATGTATTTGGGCCGCCACCCGGAGACGTCCATGAACACGTTGGACTTGTGCAGAAGGACGGCGATCGCCTCTTCGGTCCAGGGCCAGCCCGGATGCGCCATGACGATGGTGAGGCGCGGGAAGTCGGCGGCGATCGTGTCGATCCCCGGCATTGGCCGCGCGAAATCGAGCTTCAATCCCGCGCCGCCTTCCATGCCCGAGCCGATCGCGGTCGTGCCGGTATGGATCAGCACGGGCGCGCCCAGCGACTGGCACAGATCCCAGATCGGATAGAAGCGCCGGTCGTGCGGATAGAAGGCCTGAAGGATCGGCATCCACTTCGCGCCGGTCAGGCCGAGCGTCGTGAAGGCGCGCTCGAGCTCGTTGACCGCCGCCTTGCCGCGCCACGGATCGACCACGGCCCAGCCTGGCAGGAACACGTCGGGATGGCGCTCCGTCAGGCCGGCGATGAAATCGTTGCTGATGAAGGCGCCGCCGGTTTGGAACTGCGCGTCGCTCGCGATCATCATCGCGAGCGCGTCGTCGCGCCGGAAATCGTTGGCCATCTCGTCTTCGGTCTTGGGCTCGAGCTTGCGGCCCATCATCGCTTCGAGCGCCGCCATATAGGTGCCCATGGCGGCCCAGTGCTCGGCCGTCGAAGGATGGCAATGGACGTCGATCGCCCGCATGCGGTTCCCCTCCCCCCTCTCAGCTCATCGTCAGGCCGCCGCTCACGCTGATCGCCTGGCCGGTGATGTAGCCGCCATGGTCCGAGGCGAGGAACGCCATTGTGGCAGCGAGCTCGCGCGCCGTGCCCGCGCGCTTCAGCGGCACGCGCCGGATCATCTCCTCGACGATCCGCGACCCGGTGTTGCCTTGCGCCCGCAGATCGTCGAGCGAGCGCCCTTCGGTCGGGCCGGGGCAGACGATGTTGACGGCGATGCCGAGCCGCCCCACCTCGCGCGCCAGAGCCTTGGCGAAGGCGATGAGGCCGCCATGCGCGGCCGATGCCACGGCGGCGCCGCTTTGGCCGACCTTGCCGCCATCGGAGCCGATCGACAGGATGCGGCCCGATTTCTGCGCGCTCATCGGCCCGACAACCGCATGGGCGAGATTGATGAAGGACATGAGCTGGGCGTCGATCGTGGCCCGCCAGCTTGCCGGCGACTGTTCGGCGAAGAGCGAGAACCCGCCTTCCGCGCGCGCCCCCACGCCGCTGGCGAGCACGTCGATGCGGCCCCAGCCGCGCCCGACATCGTCGACCCAGGCCTTGACCGCCGCCGCGTCGGTCGCGTCGACCCGGTCGAGCCGTGCGCGCCGTCCCTGCGTCTCGGCATAGGCGAGCGCCGCCCGCGCCTCGTCGTCCTGCGCGTGATAGGCCAGCGCCACGTCGGCGCCGCATTCCGCGAAGACGCGGGCGATATGGGCGCCGATGCCGCCGTTGGCGCCGGGCACGAGCACGACCCGGCCGGTGAGGTCGATCATCGGACCATCCTAGCTAAAAACGCGACAATTGATAATCGCCGCGACGCTTCAGAGCAGGCCTTTGCCCGCAAAATGGGTTTATAGCCTTGATCGTCAGGTTGTTCCTATGGAGCAACAAAAACCAGCAAGCCCGACGCATCGATAACAGTGTCTTATACCACATCTTGCGTACGTCTGTCAAGACCCGGGCTTCGCATCGCGCGGGGCTGCCACCCGCGCAGGTAACGTCGCGCCGGATATTCGATGACATGCGATGCCGCCGCGGCGATCGCGAGGATGATCGCCATGAGGATGAAGGTCGCTGCCCAGCCACGCATCGGACCGAGGCAAACCGCAAACCAGATGAGTGCGGGCCAATGCAGGATGTAGGTGGAATAGGAAATCCGGCCGAGATAAGCGATCGGGCCCTTGCCGAGGATCGTCGCACTGGCACCGCGCTCTTGCGCACACGCGAGAACGAGCAGAGGAAACAGGATCAGGACGATCGCCTGATCCGAGCCTCGCACGAAGCAACAGAGCAGAATGGCGGCGACGATGGCCGCCAACGCGTACCCGTTCTGTAGATAGCGAAGCCGCGCGCCGGCGCGCCATTCGCGATAAACGACTATGCCGATGACGAATTCCGGCATGGCGCGGATCAGGACCCAGGGCGTGTAGATCACAGCGTCCTCACCACGGGCCGCGATCGCGAAGAACAGGATCGCGGCAGCGACAATCGCAAAAACGCGCCGCTTCGGCTGCTTCAGCAGCAAGCCGGCCGCGAATGGAAAAACCACGTAGGTGTGAAATTCGGCCGCGACCGACCAGGCGGGATGGTTCCAGCCCTGGTGGAACATCCACACGCCGTTGAGGAGCGCCAGGCTCAAGAGCAGGTCATGCGGCTGGAAATCCGCGGCACGGCCCAACAGCGGAAGCAAGATCACGAGCGCGACGAGATGCATCGGATAGATGCGCGCAAAGCGTGCGCGCAGAAAGGTCCAATAATCCTTCGCCGTGACCCGGTCGACGAAGGTCGCGCCATAAACATGCGCGATAATGAATCCGCTTAGAATAAAAAACAGGTCGACCGCAAGATATCCGCGCTGAAGCAAGACATCGGGAAACCCGACCCAAACCGGTTCCGTGAAAACGCGCGTGTGATACAGCAGGACGATGGTCGCCGCGACGCCGCGCAGCCCGGTCAGCGACGGAATGTCTTCCCGCCGTGGCATCAAACCGCGAGCCCGTTCGATCGTCGCGCCATGCAACAATGCCCTGACCGAGACGGCGACTATCGGGCCAGGATGATGAATTAATGATTGACCGGCACAAATGACTGGCGTCCGCGGCGAGCGGTGACGTGCAACGAGAAAGGGCGGGATCGCTCCCGCCCTCCGCTCGATGGTTTGCTCCGCCTTTACTGTAGATAAGGCGGCGCCGACGGGGTGATGCAGGTATAGTTCGACGCGTTGGCGAGATCGGCCGGATTGGTCGCCACCGGCACGCCGCCGACGAGCGTCGTGCTGCCGATGAAGCGCGCTTCCTGCGGATAGGGGCAGACCGGCCGGGTGCGCTGCGTCGGCGCATTGTCCGGCGCGCCGGTGACGAATCCCACCTGATAGGTCGCCGCGCTGAAGGCGGTTGCCGTGCTCGATGCGGTGATCGGACCCGGCGCCGTGCCGTGCTCGACCCAATTCACGACCGGCGTGAGCAGATCGATCTGATCCGTTGCGGGTCCGCCGGAGCAATGGCCCATGTTCGGGATCGGATAGAGCCGCGAGAAACTCTGCGCGCCGGCCAAGCCGCCATGCTGAGCCGCCATCTGGTCATAATAGTTGATCGTGCCGACCGCGGGCACGGCCACGTCGCTGAGCCCGTGGTACCAGATGATCTTATGGCCGTAACTGATGAACTTGTTGATGTCGAGCGAGGTCGAGTAGACCGAGATCGGTGTCGTCGGGTTCAAGAGGCCGAGATCGGTGTTGACGTTGAAAGTCGGCGGGCTGAACGTCGGCATCGGCGGCGTCAGAAAGCCGTAGGCGAATTGCGTCTCTCCCGCCGGATAAAGCACGCCCGGCGTCGTGGCCGTGCCTTCGGTGCTCGCCGTGACGCCGATTGTCGTCATGTAGGCGCCATCATAGGGCGAGCCCGGAACCGTGTTGTCGGCGTGGTCGGGCGCGACGCCGCCGGCCGGCACCTTCACGGGCTGACCAGAGGTCGTCCGCGGTCCCTGCTCGAAGGCCAACACGGCCTGAATCTGTGCCGATGTCAGGCAGGTCGCGTTCTTCGCCCCGGTGCATTGCAGCGGATAGGTGGTGCCGCCGGACGTGTAGGTGGCCGTCACCGGGTTGAAAGTCGCCTGGCACGCCGGCAGATTGTCGATCACGCCATCGGCAACGCCGTCGAGCGCATCGCAGGCCTGAAGCAAAGCCGTTTCGAAGAGCGCCTGGTCGGCGGCCGGCATTGCCGGGTAGAGGAGCGGTTCCGCCGCCTCGGGGGCTGGCCCCGGGACCGTCGTAACAGGCGGCAGCGGCGGCGTGGTCGTCTGATAGAGATTTACGAACTGCCCAATTCCCCACGCTCCGAAGACCTCTACGGACTCGAGATCGTAGGTTGGATCGCCGGCCACGATGCCGTCGTAATATTGCGGGAAATTCTGCGACATCACCATGCCGTCGCGCCCGCCGTCGGAACAGCCGAGCCAGTACGAATGGGCCGGACCGGTGCCGTAATATTCGTTGATCACGTATTTCGCGACCAAGGTCGCCGCCTCGATCGACTGATAGCCGTGACCGTTGGTGCCCCACGGATCGAGATAGAGCTCGTTGGCATTGCCATAGCCGGAATCGCACGAGGCGACTTTCTGCTCGCTGTTCTCGTGCCCGCCATCCTGAGTTGCCACGGCATAGCCGTTGGCGATGCCGAAATCGGTCGAGGCTGGCGCCCCTCCCGCGTTGGTGCCGACGGCGGTCGGAACCGAACCTTCCGTGCCGCCGCCGCCTTGCATGAAGAAGCGCCCGTTCCAGGACGCGGCGATCGGCATCTGCACCTGGAATCCGTCCTGATATTCGCAATTGTCGACCGGGCTGATGTGATCGTCGATGTGGCCGGAGACGATGCACCGCTCGGGCAGCGCCGGCGTCGTCGCGGTGGCCGCCGCGGCCGGCGTGTCGACCGCGGAAACGATCACCGAATTGGGCACCGGGAATCCCGATCCCGGCAGCGACATGAGGTTGGCGCACGCGCCCACCGGCGCGACCGTCGTGCCGATCTGCGTCGTCGTCGTGGAAAAGCCGGCGCATTGGCCTTGCGTGTTGCCGGTCACCCAGCTCGGCCCATGATTGTGCGTGACCGTTCCGGCATTCGCCTGGCACTGAAGATTGCCGCCGACCGTCACGAGGCTGACATCGGCGACACCGTTGCTTTGGACCTGGACGTTCCCGCTGACAGTGCCGAGCCACGCCTCGCAGCCGCCGGAATTACTCTGGCACAGGAAATTGCCTTTGATGACGATGTCCGGCCCTTGAAAGCCGGTGGGTCCGGTTCCGCTGCATCCTTGGATCTGGACGTTTCCGCCAACCGTCACATTTCCTTCAAGCAGCGCCGTGCTGCAGTTGCTGGCCTGAACATTGCCGCCGATCGTCATCGGCTCCTCGTAGGCATTGGCAAGGAGCGTGCCGCCGCTCTGCACCTGCACGTTTCCGGATATGTTGACATAGCTGAGCGTAAGGCTGCTGCCGTTCCCGGCCTGCACATTTCCGGTCACGTTGACGGACGACAGGGTACAGGACGCACCGTTCGGCACGGTGACGTTGCCGGTGATCGTCATCAACGGCGTCGAATACGGAAACGGCCCGTTCGGCGGCGAATTTCCGCTGATGGTGCCGGTGCATTTGGTGTCGGCCCAAGCCCCGGTAACGGCACCGAAGCAAGCGGCAAGCGCCAACACGAGCGCAAACGCGAACGTCTTCATGGTTCCCCCTTGTTTTCGGCTCCGAACGAGTCGGTGCTTTGTCCACGCGTGTGCGATCACTCAACGCACGATTGTGCGCATACCGAACAAAATCATGCTGACACGCACAATCCTCTTACACGCAATCGCGCGATCCTTCAAGGCGCCGGAACGAACTAAGGCTCGGCGAAGTCGCGCCAGTCGCGCTCCACCGTGTCGCGGTCGAGGCCGCGCGTGATGAAGACGAGGCGCGACGGGCCGTCACCAGCAAGATGCGGCAGCGCCACCGGCGGATGGAAGACATGATGGACGCCGTGGATCGCGACCGGCGCATCCTCGCCTTCGATCCGGAGGATGCCTTTGACGCGCAGCAGATGATCGGCGTGCGCGACCTTGAGCCGCGTCAGCCAGCGCTGAAAGTGCCGCCACTCCACCGGCCGCTCGATGACGAGGGCGAAACTCTCGACGCCGTGAAGATGCCCGTGCGGTTCGTGCCGCGCCCCAAGCCACGCCTCGACATCGCGGACGCGCCCGGCCCGATCGACGAGGGCCGCGCCGAAAAGTTGCGCCGGGCCCACATCATCGCCAGGCACGCGAGCGATTTCGGCCCCCGGGTTGAGATGGCGCAAACGCGCGATCAGCGCCGACGCGTCGGCAAGATCGGTCTTGGTGACGACGAGCCGATCGGCGAGTGCGGCCTGCTTCACGGCCTCTTCGTGCTCGTCAAGCTGACGCAGGCCGAACAGGGCGTCGACGGTCGTCACCACCGCGTCGAGCGCGAAGGTCTCGGCGATAAGCGGCTGGCCGAGCAGGATCTGCATGATCGGCGCGGGATCGGCGAGGCCCGTCGTCTCGATCAGCAGCCGATCGAAGGCCGGGATCTCGCCGCGGTCGGCCCGCGCGTAGAGCGTGCCCACCACCGCCTCGAAATCGCCCTGCACGGTGCAGCACAGGCATCCGTTCGCCATCACCACGACCTCGCCGTCGGAGCGTTCGATGAAATGCTGGTCGAGCGCGATCTCGCCGAACTCGTTGATGACGATCGCCGTCGCGGCCATGGCGGGATGCCGCAGCAGGCGATTCAAGAGCGTGGTCTTGCCGCTGCCGAGAAAGCCCGTGACGAGCGACACCGGAATCCGCGCGCTGGCGCGGGGCGCTGTGAAAAGGCTGGGCATCGGTCCATCCTAGCTCAAAGTGCCCGCGACATTGACCGGCTCGGGGCCACGACCTTAAAGTCCCGTCACCGACGCGTCTCCCGGAGGAAACCATGGCCAAGCCGAAGATCCGCCACCTCGCGCTGTTCGCGCGCGACCCGAAGAAGCTCGCCGACTTCTATACCAGCGTATTCGACATGGAAGTCGCCCATGCCGGCAAGAACGCGTACTTCCTCACCGACGGCTATCTCATGCTGGCGATCCTGCCGCACCGGCTCGAAGGCGAGGCCGCGGTCGGGCTCAACCATTTCGGCTTCAACCTCGAGAACCGCGACGAGGTCGTGAAGAAGCTGCAGCAATGGAACCTCGAAGTGCCGAAGGCGCGCCCCGGCGACCGCCCCTATGCCGAGTTCCGCGCCGTCGATCCCGAAGGCAACTGGTTCGACCTCTCCGAAGAGGGCTTGAAGGACGACGAAGGGATCGAGAAGCGTCAAAAGGCGCTCGAGACCGTCGGCGGCCGCTGATCCCGCCTGTCGGTCCGGATCGAACCGACCGAAGCCGGGGCGGTCGCGTCCGGGCATGACGGAGTTCGACTTCGCAGAAGCGCGGCGCAAGGTCGCGGCGCTCACCGCGCCGCGCAATGTCGTCATCGTCGGCGCGAGCGACCGGCCGGCGAGCTGGGCGATGCGGGTCTGGCGCAGCCTCCATCGCTGGGACTTTGCGGGCCCGGTCTATGCCATCAACCCCAGCCGCGGCGAGATCTGGGGCGGGCCGTGCTATCCCGATTTCGCCGCGCTGCCGGAGCCGCCTGATCATCTCGCGGTGCTGGTGCCGGCGGAACGGGTCGCGGCCGCCTTGCGCTCCGGCGCCGCCGCGGGCGCGCGCAGCGCCACCGTGTTCTCGTCCGGCTTCGGCGAGGCCAATGATCCCGCAGGCCAGACGCGGCGGCGCGACCTCGCGGCGGCGATCGCGGAGACCGGGCTTGCGGTGTCGGGCCCCAATTGCATGGGCAATGTCTGCGGCGCAAGCCGGCTCGTCACCATCACCGACACGCGCGCGTCCGCGATCGGGCCTGCGCCCATCGCCATGGTCGGACAAAGCGGCGGCGTGATGCTGTTCGTCCATGGCGTGCTCGACGAGCGCGGTCTTGGCGTCGGCTATCTCATCACCAGCGGCAACGAGGTCGGGCTCACGATCGCCGACTACATCGCCTTTTTCGCAGCCGAGCCTTCGGTGAAGATCATCCTTTGCTACATCGAGGGGATTGCCGACGTCGCGCGCTTCAAGGCCGCGTGCCGGCTCGCGCTCGAGGCGGGCAAGCCGGTGATCGCCTACAAGCTCGGCCGGTCCGAGGCGGGGATCGCGGCGGCGATGGCGCATACCGGCTCGCTTGCCGGCAGCACCGAGGCGTTCGACGCCGTAGCATCCGAGGTCGGTGTGATCCGGGTGGACTCCCTCGACGACGCGGTGGAGCTGATCGAGCTTTTGCTGCACACGCCGGTCCCGACCGGACGCCGGCTTGGCGCCATCACGTTGTCGGGCGCGTTCCGCGGCCTGCTGCTCGATACGGCGGAGCGGTATCGCCTGACATTTCCGCCGCTCGCCGCCGCGACCGAGGCGCGGCTCAACGCGCTTCTGTCGGTCGGGTCGCTCGTCTCCAATCCGCTCGATGGCGGGTTCGGCGTGCTGACGAGCGAGGAGACCTATCTCGCTTGCGTCGAAGCGCTCGACCGCGATCCCGGGCTCGACATGATCCTGCTTCAGGAAGAGCTGCCGCGAGCGCCCGGCGCCGAGCGGACCGAGGCCTATCTGCGCGCGGTCGAGCGCTTTGTCGCGACGCGCGCGACAAAACCGATCGCGTTCGTCTCGGTCGTGAGCCACGGCCACACCGAATTCAGCCGCGCCTTGCGCGCCGAACTGCCGCATCTTTCATTCCTCAACGAATCATCGAAAGCGCTCCGCGCCATCGACAACGCGGTAAGCCGGATCGAGCAGCGACGCCCCGGCGCGCCGACGCAAGTCAGCGTCGGCCCGCGACCGCTCACGCGAATTCGCGACCTCGTTCCGGCAGAGGGCGCACGAGCTCTGAACGAGACGCAGTCGAAAGAGCTGTTGCGGCATTACGGGATCGCCACGCCGCCCGAGATGCTTGCCGTCACGCCGGACGCGGCGGCGCAAGCGGCGGCCGAGATCGGCTATCCCGTCGTTCTGAAGGTCGTGTCTGACGCCGTGCCGCACAAATCCGACATGGGCGGCGTCGTGCTCGACGTGCGCGACGAGGTGGCGCTGCGCGACGGTTACGCGCGCATCCGCGCCAATCTGCGCGCGCACGGGATCGACACGATCGACGGAATCCTGGTCGCGCGCCACATCAGCGGCGGGGTCGAGCTGGCCCTCGGCCTTCATCGCGATCTCGAGATGGGGCTCGTCCTCATGGCGGGCGGCGGCGGTGTGTGGCTCGAACTGATGAAGGACGTGGCGTTTGCCGCACCGCCGATCGATCGCGCCAAGGCGCGCGATCTTCTGGGCCGCACGCGGGCATCGCGTCTTCTTGCCGGATTTCGCGGGCGCCCGCGCGCCGACCTCGACGCCGCCGCCGCCGCAATCGAGGCGCTGGGCGCGATCGCGGCCGATCTCGGCGACGTCGTTGCGTCGATCGACATCAATCCGTTCGTCGCGCTTGCCGAAGGACAAGGCGGCCTTGCGCTCGATGCGCTGGTGGTGCTGCGGCGCGAAAAGGCTGGATCGTGACTCGGCGCAAGCTCGTCATTCTCCTGGGCGGCGTGGCGTGGACCGGTACCCGATCCGTGCGGGCGCAATCGGCCGATGCGATGCCGCGCGTCGGGTTCCTCATGTTCGGCGCGCCAACCGAACCGGTAACGGGGCAGCTTGCGGCGACGTTCGAGACCGGGCTGGGTCAGCTCGGCTGGAAAATCGGCTCGAACATCAGAATTGACGTTCGCTGGGCCGGCAACGACGCCGAGAAATTCCGCGCCTACGCCGTGGAATTGGTCGCCTTGAGACCCGACGTGATCATGGCCGGAGCATCGTCGTCGGTCGCCGCCTTGCGGCAATTGACCCACACCATCCCGATCGTCTTCGCGAACGTGACCGATCCCGTGGGCCAGGGCTTTGTCGAGACACTCGCGCATCCCGGCGGCAACGTCACGGGCTTCACGAATTACGAGGCCGAGATGAGCGGCAAATGGCTTTCTTTGCTCAAACAAATGGCCCCGAGCGTCTCTCGCGTGGCGGTGATCTTCGATCCCAAAGTGGCGCCTCAAGCCGATCTTTTCCTGGCCTCGGTCCATGACGCGGCACGATCGGCCAGAATGAGCGCCGAGCCGGCGCCGGTGACGGACGACGCCGAGATCGATCGCGCCATCGGCACATTTGCCCAAAATCCGGATGGAGGGCTGTTGATCCTGGCGGACCTCTTCACCGGATTGCACGTGGATCACATCATCGCGGCGGCTGCTCGTCATCATCTTCCCGCGGTCTATCCGTACAGCGAACACGCGAGACGCGGCGGCCTGATCGCCTATGGCGTCGATACCGCCGAGGAATTTCGCGGCGCCGCCTCCTATGTCGATCGCATCCTCAAAGGTGCGGCACCGGCCGACCTACCGATACAGCAGCCAACCAAATTCACATTGGCGCTCAATCTGAGCACGGCCAAGGCGCTTGGACTCGTCGTCCCGCAATCGCTCCTTGCCACCGCGGACGCGGTGATAGAATAGACCGCCTGCCCGTCTTTATCGCGGCGCTCCGTCAATGAGGTCGCGCACCGCCGCGGTGAGCTGCCCGGCGGGGCTCGCCAATTCTTCCAGCACGCTGAAATGGTCGTGACCGTCGAGCTGCAGGAGCCTGGATGAAAGGCCGCGCGCTGCCAAAGCGGCGTGATACTCGGCCGACTGGCGTCTCAGTTCGGGCAGCTCGTTCCCGCCGACCGCGACCGCTTGGGGTGCCGCTGCGGACGGGATGTGGAGAAGCGGGCTGTTGCGCCGCGCCTCGTCCTCGTCCATGCCGACCTTGTCATTGATGTAGCTCTGGCGCAGCGGCTCGAGATCGAAGAGCCCGCTTATCGGCATGGCGCCGATGACGCCCAGCTCGGTGATCATCATCGCGGTGAGATGGCCGCCGGCGGAATGGCCCGAGACGATGATGCCGTCGGTCGCTGCGTCGAGCCTACCGAGATTCACCTTAAGCCAATCGAGCGCACGCCTCACCTCGGCCACGATTGCGTCCATGCGCACGGCGGGCGCCAGCCGATATTCGACAAGCGCGACATTGATGCCGTGCGCGAGCGGCCCTTCGGCGACGCAGCCGTAATTCTCCTTGTCCGAAAACTGCCAGTACCCGCCATGGATGAAGACAAGGGTGGGGGCGCCCGTGCTGCCGCATGGATAGAAGTCGATGCGGTGGCGCGGCGCCGGGCCATAAGCGAGACCGGTGAGCGCGCCGGAACGTGCCGCGAGCTCTTTCGTGCGCCGCGTCCAGTCGGCGAGATAGCGGTCGCGCCGCTCGCTCCCCACCGCCTTGCCATTGTCATAGGCGGCGTCGAGCGCCGCTTTATCCATGCCGCGATAGGTCATTCGTTCCTCTCTCCGGCAATTGCCCCTGGAGATCGATTGGGCCTATTATTTCTCAACTTCACGCCAATGTGGAACCGGCAAGACGAGGATCGTTCATGGCGCACAAGGTGGATGTCCACACGCACTGCACCATTCCGGGCCGCGAGGATCCCTTTGGGGTCGCCGATTTGATGCGGGGTCAGCTCGTCGGCGGCAACATGGTGACGAATTTCCGCGGCCTTCCCGCCGTGGGCTATCGCGAGATGCTGGATTTCGACCTGCAGCAGGAAGTGAGCCACCGTGCCGGCATCACCCGGCGGCTCATGTCGAGCCCGTTCATGGCCGAAGCCGTGACGCCCTATACCAGCAAGCCGGCGATCGACGTCATCAAATACGGCAATGACGAGGTCGCGCGCATCGTCGACAAGAGCCCGGCCGACACCTGGGGCATGGGCACGGTCAACCCGCTCGATGCCAGCCACATCAAGGAAGCCGAGCGCTGCATGGGGCCGCTCAAATTCAAGGGGCTGCTCATCTGCTCGAGCTGGCACGGCAAGTTCATCGACACCGAGGACACGTGGCCGTTCTGGGAATATGCCGAGGCGCAGCAGGTCCCGATCTTCATCCACCCGGTCCGCGTCCCGATCGGCCACGAGCGGCAGATGGATCAATACAAGCTCGACGAGCTGGTCGGGCGGCCGTTCGACACGGCAATGGCCTTGGCGCGCATGATCCTGTCGGGCCTGTTCGATCGCCACCCGCGGCTCAAGATCGTGGTCGCGCATATGGGCGGCGGACTGCTTCCGGTGATGGGACGGCTTGATTTCGGCTGGCGCCTCGGCTGCGACGGCATGCCGGATGCGGCGAAGATCAAGTGCAAGGACCTGCCCAGCTCCTATCTCGCCAAGCACCTCGCGGTCGACACGATGGGGGTGTGGGCGCCCCATGTGCGCGAGGCAGTGGAGGTGTTCGGCCCCGACCGCGTCATGCTCGGCACCGATTACGGGCCGGTGCCGATCGATCCCAAGGAACATGTCGACATCGTCGAGACGCTCGCCATCTCCGACGCCGACAAGGAAAAGATTTTCTGGCGCAACGCCGATAGCTTCTTCGGCCTCGGGCTTGCCGCCTGATCCGGAGATCAGAAAGGGGAGACATCATGCGACGGGTAGGACCCAACAGCTTCACCGAGATCTATTTCGCCGGCTGCAATCCGAGCTTCGTCGAGACCTCGGACGGTTTCGTCATGATCGACTCGCCGCAGCAGCCGATCGACGCGGTGCGCTGGCGCGAGCAGATGGAGAACAAGGCGCCGATCCGGTACCTCATCAACACCGAGCCGCACGGCGACCATATCGCGGGCAATGCCTATTTTCCGAACGTGACGGTCGTGGGCCATGTGAAGCTGCAGGAATGCTTCGATCGCTATCTCTACGCGCAAGGGACGATCGAGGAAAAGCGCGAGCGCATGAAGCAGAGC
>DATJLY010000163.1:0-5815 GCA_035509095.1 Allostellaceae bacterium
CCCGCACAGGACCAAGGCGCCACCAGCGGCGACGACCAATCCGGCGATCAGATGCCGGATCAGGACACAACCGGCACCGATACCGGCGACACGGGCCAGCCGGCCGCCCCCGCCAAAGTCGCACCGCACGATTTCGCATCGGGTGTCGCCGCGCTCAACGCCGACAGTTTCGACGACAAGATCGCGGCCGTGACCTTCCTCTCGGGGCTCAACGATCCGCGCGTAGTGGGCGTGCTCCAAGCGCTGGCTTCGGAGCGGCTCTACGCGGCGATGGATGGCACGATCCTCATGAAGGAAGGCGGCGTCTACAAGAACGCGGTTACCGGCCAGACCGCCACCGGCGTGAAGCCCGACGATCTCTCCGAAGTCGAACTCAACAATCGCCTCCGCGGCATGCTTCAAGGCGTCCTGGGGCAGCTTACCCTGCAAAGTTCGGACCCGGCGCTGCGCATCGCGGCGGCGCAGGCGATCGCCGATCAGCCGACGCCCAACGCCGTCGCCGACCTCACTGCCGCGCTTGCCAAGGAGACCAACGCCGAGGTGCGCGAGGCGATGACGAAGACCTTGGCCCTGCTCGATTTGCAAAGCCCGGACAAGGCGCGCCGGCTTGCCGCGATCGATCATCTGAAGCAATCGGACGATCCGGCCGTCAGAGGCCAGCTTCTGCGGCTCCTTGGCAGCGAGACCGATCCCGACGTGCGCAAGGACGCGCAGGCCGCGGCGGACGCGATCTCGTCGCGCGATTCCTATATCGGCATCGGCGTCGATCTGTTCGAAGGCATCTCGCTCGGCAGCATCCTCCTGCTGGCGGCGATCGGCCTCTCGGTCACGTTCGGCGTGATGGGCGTGATCAACATGGCGCATGGCGAAATGATCATGCTGGGCGCCTATTCGGCCTTCGTCGTGCAGCAGACCTTTCGCGCCTTCCTGCCGCCGGGCTGGATGAATGCCTATCTCGTCGTGGCGGTCCCGGTCGCGTTCGCGATCACGGGGCTCGTCGGCATCGCGCTCGAGCGCACGGTGATCCGGTTCCTGTACGGCCGGCCGCTCGAAACCCTGCTCGCGACATGGGGCATCAGCCTGATCCTGCAACAAGGTGTGCGAAGCATCTTCGGCCCGGACAATCAGGCGGTGGCCAATCCGGACTGGATGACCGGCGGGATGCAGCTCATCGGCGGCTTCACCCTGACCTGGAACCGCCTCGTGATCATCTTCTTCTGCTTTGCGGTGCTGGGGGCACTCGCGGCTTATCTGCGGTATTCGAGCTTCGGGCTCCACATGCGGGCCGTGGCGCAGAATCGGCCGATGGCCGCGGCCATGGGGATCCGTACCGGTCGGATCGACGCTTTCACGTTCGGGCTCGGCTCGGGCATCGCCGGCATCGCCGGGGTGGCGTTGTCGCAGATCGGCAATGTCAGCCCTAATCTGGGCCAGATCTATATCGTCAACTGCTTCATGGTAGTGGTGTTCGGCGGCGTCGGCTCGCTGTGGGGCACGCTCGCCGGTGCGCTCAGCCTCGGTGTCGCGACCAACTTACTCGAGCCCTTCGCCGGCGCGATCGTCGGCCAGATCCTGGTCCTCGTCTTCATCATCCTGTTCATCCAGCGCCGGCCACGCGGCCTGTTCGCCCTCAAAGGGCGGACGGTCGAGGCCTGAAGGCCGGTCCCGCAATGCCACAGCGCAGCCTCTTCGCCCGTGCCTTAACAGGCTCGCCCGCCGGCATGGTGTTTCTTGCGCTGGCGCTCGTCCTGGCGCTTGCCGTGCCGCTGCTGAACGGCGTGGTACGCGAAGGCGCGCCGCTCCATGTGCCCGACTATGTGATCCCGCTGGTCGGCAAATATCTCTGCTACGCGATCCTGGCTTTGGCGCTCGACCTGGTCTGGGGCTATTGCGGCGTGTTGTCGCTCGGGCACGGCGCGTTCTTCGCGCTGGGCGGCTACGCGATGGGCATGTACCTGATGCGCCAGATCGGCACGCGCGGCGTCTATCGCGACCCGGTCCTCCCGGATTTCATGGTGTTCCTCAACTGGAAGGAACTCCCCTGGTACTGGTACGGGTTCAATCATTTCTGGTTTGCCGCGGCGATGGTGGTCCTGGTGCCGGGCCTGTTGGCGGCGGTGTTCGGGTTCTTCGCCTTCCGCTCGCGCATTACCGGGGTCTATCTCTCGATCATCACCCAGGCCATGACCTATGCGCTGTTGTTGGCCTTCTTCCGCAACGACATGGGCTTCGGCGGCAATAACGGCCTCACCGACTTCAAAGACCTCTTGGGATTCGACCTTCAGTCGCACGGAACCATGCTCGCGCTGTATTTCGCCTCGGTCATCGCGCTCGTGCTGGCGCTTGTCGCGTGCCGGCTGGTGGTGGCGACGAAGCTCGGCCGCGTGATGATGGCCGTGCGCGACGCCGAGCCGCGGGTCCGCTTCCTGGGCTATTCCGTCACATCGGTGAAGCTCTTCGCGTTCACCCTGTCGGCCGTGCTGGCCGGGATCGCCGGCGCGCTCTACGTGCCGCAGATCGGCATCATCAATCCCAGCGAGTTCTCGCCCGGGAATTCGATCGAGATCGCGATCTGGGTGGCGGTGGGCGGGCGCGGAACCTTGATCGGCCCGATCATCGGCGCGATCGCCGTCAACGCCGCCAAGACCTATCTCTCGGCGGCGTTTCCCGAAACGTGGCTCTATTGCCTGGGCGGGCTCTTCATCCTGGTCACGCTCTTGCTGCCGCGCGGGCTGATGGGATTGATGGAGCAAGTACGCATGCGGCGGAACGGCCTCACGCTTCGCAAGGAGGAAAAGCATGCGTGACAACACCGCCGTCGAGGAAGAGACGCTCCGCGTCCTCAAGGGCAGCATCCTTTTCCTCGAGAAGGTCACGGTGAGCTTTGATGGATTCAAGGCGCTGAACGCGCTGTCGCTGGTGATCGAACGAGGCGAGCTTCGCACCGTGATCGGCCCCAACGGCGCCGGCAAGACCACCATGATGGATGTGATCACCGGCAAGACCCGCCCTGATTCGGGCGCGGTGCTGTTCGACGGATCGATCGACCTCACCCGCCACGACGAAAGCAGCATCGCGAATCTCGGCATCGGCCGCAAATTCCAGAAGCCCACCGTGTTCGAGAACCTCACCGTATTCGAGAATCTCGAGCTTGCCTTGCGGACCGCGCGCGGCACCCTGCCGACCTTGATGTTCCGGCTCGCCTCGCATCAGAGCGACCGGATCGCCGAGGTGATGGAGACGGTGGGGCTTGCCGAGCGCGCGTCGGTCTTCGCGGGGGCACTCTCGCATGGCCAGAAGCAATGGCTTGAGATCGGCATGCTCTTGATGCAGGATCAGCGGCTGCTGCTGCTCGACGAGCCGGTCGCGGGCCTCTCGGACGCCGAGACCGAGGCCACCGCGGAGCTGATCCTCGATCTCGCCCGGGACCACACGCGATCGCTGGTCGTCGTCGAGCACGATATGGAATTCGTGCGGGCGCTCGACGCCAAAGTGACGGTCCTGCACGAGGGTTCGGTGCTCGCGGAAGGCAGCATCGACGCGGTGCAAAACGACCATCGCGTGATCGAAGTCTATCTCGGACGCTAGCGCATGCTCGCGGTCAAGGACGTCAACCTCTTCTATGGCGCGAGCCATGCCTTGCGCGGCGTCTCGATCTCGGCCGGCATCGGCCGCATCACCTGCGTGCTGGGCCGCAACGGCGTCGGCAAATCGAGCCTGCTGCGCGCCATCGTCGGGCTGCAACCGATCGCGAGCGGCAGCGTCACCTGGGAAGGCCAGGAAATCTCGTCCCTTGCACCCTTCGACCGGGCGCGCCGGGGCGTCGGCTACGTGCCGCAAGGCCGCGAGATTTTCGGCCGTTTGACGGTGAAGGAGAATCTCGAGACCGGTTTCGCGCCGCTGCCTCGGGGCGAGCGCACGATGCCGGACGAGATCTTCACTCTTTTCCCCGTGCTGAAGAACATGCTGCGCCGGCGCGGCGGCGACCTTTCCGGCGGTCAGCAGCAGCAGCTCGCCATCGCGCGGGCGCTCATCACCCGGCCGCGCATCCTGATCCTCGACGAACCGACCGAGGGGATTCAGCCCTCGATCATCAAGGATATCGGCCGGGTCATCACGACGCTGGCGGAAAGCGGCCGAATGGCCATACGGTTGGTCGAGCAGTATTTCGAGTTCGCGCGCGACCTTGCCGACGATTTCGCGGTGATGGATCGCGGCGAAGTCGTGCTTGCCGGTCCCGCCGCCGACATGGTTGAGAGCGATGTCCGTCGCTATCTTACGGTCTAGCCCGACGCGAGACGATGCCCCGGCGCAACCTCCCTTCCCCATCCGCCATCAGCGCAGCACAAGCCGGCTCGATCTCTCCTATGCACGGGTGGGAAGTGCGACCAGGCTGTCCGGCCTTTATCAGCGTTCACCCGGCCGCGTCCTCTTTCCCCGACCGCGATCGGGCGAGCCGCCGCTCGCGGTGCTGGTGAACACCGCAGGCGGCATGGCCGGTGGCGACCGGGCGTCGGTCACCGTGAGGATCGAGGCCGGCGCAGCCGCGACGGTCACGACGCAGGCGGCCGAGAAAATCTATCGATCGCTCGGTCCCGATTCCATGGTGGAGACGCGGATCGAGGTCGGCGAAGGCGGGCAGTTCGAATGGCTGCCGCAAGAGGCGATCCTGTTCGACGGAGCGCGCCTCGACCGTCGCCTGTCGGCCACGGTCGCAGCACAGGGCCGGCTGCTTGCCTGCGAAATGCTGGTGTTCGGGCGCGCGGCGCGGGGCGAGGTGATGAGGAGCGGCCGCGTGCGCGAGTTCTGGCGCATCGAGCGGGGTGGCCGGCTTGCGTGGGTCGATCGGCTGGGCTTGTCGGGCGGCATCGCGGATCGGCTCGACGAGATGGGGTTCGGCGGCGCGCGGGCGCTTGCGACGGTGCTCTATGTCGGGCCCGACGCAGCGGCACTGGCGCCGACGGTCCAGCAAGCGGCTTTTGCTGAAGGAGGCGGCGCAAGCCTCGTCAACGGCGTGGTCGTGGCACGGCTCCTGGGCGCGGGCCCGTCCCGGGTTCGGGACGCGCTGGCGAGACTGATCAGCGTGCTGCGGCACGCGGCCTTTGGCATTCCCTCGGGCATGCCCGCTTTGTGGGCGAGATGAAGCGACGATGAACCTGACGCCGCGCGAGAAGGACAAGTTGCTGATCGCCACCGCGGCGATGGTCGCTCGTCGGCGGCTCGAGCGCGGCGTGAAGCTCAACCATCCCGAGGCGGTTGCGCTCATCACCGACTTCGTGGTGGAAGGCGCGCGCGACGGCGTGAGCGTCGCCGCGCTGATGCGCGATGCGGCGGGCGTGCTCCGCCGCGATCAGGTGATGGAGGGCATTGCCGACATGATCCCGGAGGTTCAGGTCGAAGCAACCTTTCCCGACGGCACGAAGCTCGTGACCGTCCATCACCCCATCCGCTGAGGAGCCGATGATCCCCGGAGAGATCGTGCCGTCCGCCGGCGAGATCGAGCTCAATGCCGGCCGGCCCACCCTTATGCTCGACGTCGCCAACAGCGGCGACCGGCCGATCCAGGTGGGATCGCACTATCATTTCTTCGAGACCAATCCCGCCCTGCTGTTCGAGCGGGAAAAGGCGCGCGGCTGGCGGCTCGACATTCCCGCCGGAACCGCGCTGCGGTTCGAGCCGGGCATGTCGCGCACGGTACAGCTCGTGCCTTTTGGCGGCCGCAGGATCGTGCACGGATTCCGCGGCACCGTTTCGGGCGCGCTCGGGGACTGAGCGATGCCGACCCGGATTTCCCGCACCGCCTATGCCGACATGT
>DATJLY010000164.1:0-11451 GCA_035509095.1 Allostellaceae bacterium
TGAAGCGCGTCCTGATCGGCGGCTCGGCCTGTCCCCCTGCGCTGATGCACGCCTTGGAAGAAGAGCATGGCATCGAGGTGCTGCACGGCTGGGGCATGACGGAAATGAGCCCGGTCGGCACGGTCTCGCAAATCAAAGGCAGGCATGCGGCACTCGACGGCACCGACCGGCGCGCGGTCAAATGCCGCCAGGGCCGCGCGATCTTCGGCGTCGACTTCAAGATCGTCGACGGCGCAGGGACCGAACTGCCCTGGGACGGGACCACGTTCGGCGACCTTCTGGTCAAGGGACCATGGATCGCCAGCGCCTATTTCAACGAGCCGGGATCGCCGCTCTCCCACGGCTGGTTCCCGACCGGAGATGTCGTCACCATCGATGGCGACGGCTATATCAAGATCACCGACCGCTCGAAGGACGTGATCAAAAGCGGCGGCGAATGGATCAGCTCGATCGACCTCGAGAACATCGCGGTCGCGCATCCGGCCGTGGCCGAAGCCGCCGTCATCGGCGTCAAGCATCCGAAATGGGACGAGCGGCCGCTCCTCATCGTGCAAAAACGCCCCGACGCCGACCTCACGCGGGAGGACATGTTGGGCTTCTATGCCGGCAAGGTCGCGAAATGGTGGGTGCCGGACGACGTGGTGTTCGTCGACACGCTCCCCCACACCGCGACCGGAAAGCTTCTGAAGACGGCGCTGCGCCGCGAGTTCGGCGACTACCGGCTGCCGGGATCCTGAGTGCGCGCGAGCGGCTTCTCCTCGAGCGCGCGCACCGTAGCAAGCGCCTTCGCCAACTGATAATCCTGCGCCGTTCCGATGATCGAGGGATCGATGCTCGCGGCCTCGTCACTCACTTCATCGCCCGGACGCGGATGGGCCGCCGCAGTGCGCGCGTCGCCGCCGTTGGGAGCGGCCAGCGCGCCCCTCAGATCGGCCTCGCGCAGCATCTCCTCGTCGGCGGTCCGCTGATTGGCGGGTGGTGCCACGAAATCGTCGGGCACGATCCCCTGGGCCTGGATCGAGCGGCCGGACGGGGTGTAGTAGCGCGCGGTGGTGAGCCTCAGCGCGCCCTTGCCATCGAACGGAATGATCGTTTGGACCGAGCCCTTGCCGAAGCTGCGCGTCCCGATGATCTCCGCGCGATGCCGGTCCTGGAGCGCGCCCGCCACGATCTCCGAGGCCGAGGCCGATGCGCCGTTGATCAGGACCACCACCGGGACGCCGCGCAGCCGGTCCCCGGTACCGGGTGCGTGATAGGTATGGTTGTCGTCGGGGTCGCGACCGCGCGTCGACACGACGGTGCCGCCATCGAGGAAGTCGCCGGCGACATCGACCGCCTCGTCCAGCAATCCGCCCGGATCGTTGCGAAGATCGAGCACGAACCCGTCGAGCTGACCGCCGGACTGCTGCTTCATCTGATAGAGCGCCGAGGTCAGCTCTTGCTGGGTCTTCTCGGCGAATGTCGTGATCCGGGCATAGCCGATATGTTTGGGCTCGAGCTCCCACTTCACCGAGGCGACATGGATCACGGCGCGGATGAGCGTCACATCGAACGGCTTTTCGTCGCGCCGTCCGATCGTCAGCCGCACCTGCGTTCCGGCAGGGCCGCGCAACTGGTCCACCGCATCCTTGAGGCTGAGCCCATCGGTAAGCTTGCCGTCGATCTTCAGGATCACGTCGCCCGGCTTGATGCCGGCGCGCGCGGCCGGCGTATCCTCGATCGGCGAGATCACCTTCGGATGGCTCTCGTCGCGGGTCAGTTCAGCGCCGATGCCCGCGAACTCGCCCGAATTGTCGTCGAGCATGTCCTGATATTCGCTCTCGGTCATGTAGTCCGAGTGCGGATCGAGCGCGGTAACCATACCCTTCAGCGAGTTGGCGACGAGCTGGTCGTCGCTGACCGGATCGACGTAACTCGACCGGACACGGTCGAGGACATTGCGATATAAGGAGAGGTCGACGTCGCCGCCGCTGGCCTGCTGCGGCGACGTATCGCAGCCGGCGAGGCCGATCAGCGCGGCAGCGAAAGCAGAACCAACAACAACGCGACGTGGTAGGAGGGCCATGGCACCAAACCTGCGGCAGAAAACCGCGCCTTTGGACAGCCGCGACTATGAACGAGGACCGTTCGCGGTTCCAGTGGCTTTCACCGCCGCATGCGTGTCTCGATCAGGTCGTGCACCTTGCGCGCCTCCCAGTCCTGCGTCGTCCAAGGCAGCATCTCGTAGGCGTGCAGCGCGTGAAGCACCACCAACAGACCCCATCCCGTCAACGGCACGTAGAACCACGCCGGCCCTGGGGTGGTTGAATCGATGAGGAACAAGACAAAATTTACCACAATATAGGCTGTGAGATGGCTATAGAACGCCCGCAACGAGCGAACGCGCCGCCACGCCCACTGCTCCGCCTCGGCAAGGCGGGCGGCCTCGCGGGCGCTCGCACCAGGGTGCAGTTCGACGGGTTCGCTGTCCTGACCTCGCATCTTCCATTGCTCCTGCGGGCAAGCAAGCTTGACTCACTCGCCCCGCCGCCGGCAAGTGGCGCGCTTTGTTGTTGGCCGCGTCGGGATCAGTCCTTGCCATGAAAAACGTTCCCGCCATGCAGCGTTTCGCGCTTGCCGCCCTGCCGTGCCTCTGCCTGGCGGGATGCGGACCTTATACCTGCATGCTGACCCTCGCCTGCGGCACGAGCCAGCCGCACACGGACTATTTCATGGTGACGTTCCTGCCGGACACGCCGGCGCCTTCTGAATCAGGGCTCGACGCGATCGACAACGCCGTGCGTCAGGCTCAGCGGCAGCGGCCACAATCCATCGCCATCACAGGGACGGCGCCCTCTCAAGACGACATCCCGCCATTGGAGAAGCAGCGGGCCGACGGGATCACGGCGGCGTTCGTCAAGGCCGGCATAGACGCCCGCCTCATCCACACGACCATCCGCCCCGACCCTCAGGTGGCTTATGACCAGGGCAAGGACAGCTTCACCGTCGGGCTCGACTACGGCAATTTGCCGCAGCGCTGAAGCAGCGATCATGAACATGAAAAAGCCCGCCTGGGATGGCGGGCTTTTGATGCTGGTCGGAGTGAGAGGATTTGAACCTCCGGCCCCCGCCTCCCGAAAGCGGTGCTCTACCAGGCTGAGCTACACTCCGGCGCGCGCGATATAACGGCTCCCGCGCCTTGAGGCAACCGTTGGCCTCAATACGCCCGCTCGAGGCAGAAATCGATAAGTTCGTCGAGCGCCTGCTGTTCGAGGCCGGGCCGGAAGACGGCAAGCGCGCGGCGCGCCTCGCCGGCATAATCGGCGGCGCGGGCCATCGTCGCCGCCAGCGTGCCATGGCGATGGAGCACATCAATGGCGCGCTCGAGATCGCCATCGCGCTGATCGAGCTGCTCGAGCGTCCGGCGCCAGAACTGGCGCTCTCGCTCGTCCGCCACGCGCAGCGCCAGCACGATCGGCAGCGTGATCTTGCCCTCGCGGAAATCGTCGCCGATCGACTTGCCCAGCTCGACCTCGCGCGCCGTATAGTCCAGCACATCGTCGACGAGCTGAAACGCGGTGCCGAGATTGCGCCCATAGGATTCGAGTGCGCACTCCTCGGTCTCGGCGCGGCCGCCCAGCACGGCGCCGATCCGGCTCGCCGCCGCAAAGAGCTCCGCCGTTTTGGCATTGATCACGCGCAGATAGTCGGCCTCGCGTGTTTCGGTATCGTTCGACGTGAGGAGCTGAAGCACCTCGCCCTCGGCGATGACGGCCGAGGCGCGCGACAGGATCTCCAACACTTCGAGCGAGCCATCCTCGACCATGAGCTGGAAGGCGCGGCTGAACAGGAAATCGCCGACGAGAACCGACGGCTTGTTACCCCACACCGCGTTGGCGGTGGCAAGCCCGCGGCGCAAGTCGCTGGCATCGACAACGTCGTCGTGCAGCAAGGTCGCGGTATGGATGAATTCGACCGCGGCGGCGAGGGCGACATGGCGATCGCCGCTATAGCCGCACATCCGCGCGGTCGCCAGCGTCAGCATCGGCCGCAGGCGTTTTCCGCCGGCCGCGACGATATGGCCCGCAAGCTGGGGGATGAGGCCGACCGGGCTCTGCATGCGCTCGACGATGAGGGCGTTCACTCGAGCGAGATCAGCCTGCAGCATTTCGGCGAGGCGATCCAGGCTCGCCGGCCGCTTTGCTCCATCGTCGCGCGCGTTCAATGCAAGGGCCACGCGATGCTCCATGCCGGGTCGCCCGGTTGGCCCGGTTCGTTCGCTTGACGAGCCACGGGCCACAAGCGAGCATAAAGAGCCTGCCGATGCGGTCAAGCCCGTGACAAAACACATTTGAGGCATTTCGCATGAACCGGCCCTGCGCGCGATGATCGAGCTGTTCCGCACCAACGATTCCGTCCGCCTGTCGTGGGCGCAGGCGCTCCTGGCTTCCGAAGGGATCGCCGCCGTCGTTCTCGATACGCACACCAGCATAATCGAAGGCAGCATCGGCGCGATTCCGCGCCGATTGATGGTAGAGGAGGCGGACCATGCGCGTGCGCAGGCCTTGCTGCGGGCGGCCGAGGCCGAGTGATGGCTGAACCTGCGCCGACATCCGCGGTGACCGAGGACACGCTGCTGAACGGCAAGGTGCGGTTGCGTCAGCCGGCGGAAGGGTATCGCGTGGCGATCGACCCTGTGCTGCTCGCCGCCGCGGTTCCGGCTGCGAGCGGCGACACGGTCCTCGATATCGGCTGCGGGACCGGGGCCGCCGCGCTCTGTCTGGCGGTGCGCGTGGCGGGCGCGCGCGTCACCGGCATCGATCGGTCGCGCGATCTCGTGCGCCTCGCTTCCGACAATATAGCACTCAACGAGCTCAACGGTCGTGTCAACGCGATGGTCGGCGATCTGCTGCGCCCGCCGCCGCGGCTCGAGCCCGGAACCTTTGCGCATGTCCTCGCAAACCCCCCTTTTCTCGAGCCCGGACGCGCGCAGACGCCGCGCGACCCGGGCAAGGCGGAAGCGCATCGCGAGGGCGAGGCGGATCTAGCCGCGTGGGTACGGTTCGCGATGACCATGGCGCGGCAACGGGGTTCCCTCACCTTTATCCATCGCGCCGACCGCCTGGAGCAGCTTTTGGCGCAGCTTGCCGGGCGTGCCGGCGAGATCGTCATTTTTCCGCTGTGGCCGGGCGTTGGCCGGCCCGCGCGGCGGGTCATCGTGCGCGCCCGCAAAGGGTCTGCCGCGCCAACGCGGCTCATGCCGGGCCTTGTCCTGCACGAAGCGGATGGCGGCTTCACGGCGGCGGCAGATCACGTTTTGCGCGGCGCCGGCGCACTTGACCTCGATGCGGGATCGACATGAACCTGCTCGATCTTCCAAGCCGCGCCTGGGCCCGCTGGCGTCATCCGGCGCCGGTGGTCGCGGTCGTCCGTCTCGATGGCATCATAGGCGGGCGCGGCCCGCGCAGCCTGAGCCTGCTGCGGTTTGCCGCGGTGATCGAGCGCGCCTTCAGGCTGCGCCATCTGCGGGGAGTGGCGCTTGCCATCAACTCGCCGGGCGGTTCTCCCGCCCAGTCCCAGCTCCTTTATCGGCGCATCCGTCAGCTTGCCGACGAGCATCGCGTGCCGGTCTTTGCGTTTGCCGAGGATGTGGCGGCGTCGGGCGGCTATTGGCTCGCACTCGCGGCGGACGAGATCTATGCCGAAGAAAGCTCTCTCGTCGGCTCGATCGGCGTGGTCAGCGCGGGCTTTGGGCTTTCGGCGGTGCTTCAGCGCTTTGGCGTCGAACGGCGGCTTTACACCGCCGGCGAGAACAAGTCGCTGCTCGATCCATTCCTGCCCGAGAATCCGCGGGACGTCGAACGGCTCGGCACCTTGCAGCGCGACCTCCACGACAGCTTCAAGGAGCTTGTGCACGCGCGCCGCGGGGGCCGTCTCAAGGGCGAGGACGAAATGCTCATGTCCGGCGAGATATTCGCCGGCCGGCGTGCGCTCGCGGCGGGTCTCATTGACGGGATCGGCGATCTGCGCGGCACGATGCGCGAGCGGTTCGGCGACGAGGTCCGCTTGCGCCTCGTCGCTCCCACCCGGCGGCGTCTGTCCTTGCTGCCTTTCGGCCGCCCTGCCCGCCCGGACATCGCCGATGTCGCCGCCGACATGTCCGCATGGCTCGAGGAGCGCCTCTTGTGGTCGCGCTTTGGGCTTTAGCCGATGTTTGAGCTCAGTGTCGGCAAGCTCCTGGTCCTCGCCGCGCTCATCCTCGTCGTCATCGTGGGATGGAAGCGCGTCAGCCGGGTCGAGGCCGTACGCGATGAGCGTCGGCGGAACCGCGAGTCGGCGCCGGCGGCCGCGCGATCGACGCCGATCGAGGATCTGGTACGGTGCGCGGCTTGCGGCTCTTTTGTCGCCGCGCACGGCGCCATGGCATGCGGCCGCGCGGATTGTCCTTGGCAAGGCTAGCCATTAACCCCCGCCTTACCTTGATTCGGCATTATGCGGCCCTTATGTTGCGCCGCAACAACCCCGTTCACCGGACCGCCGCATGCAAGCCGCGCGCCCACCGAGTGGCAAGAGTTTCCAGGCCCTCATCCTCGAGCTTCAGCGTTTCTGGGCGGCGGAAGGCTGTGTCATCCTTCAGCCTTACGATGTCGAGGTCGGCGCCGGCACGTTCCATCCCGCGACGACGTTGCGCGCGCTCGGTGCCAAGCCGTGGCGCGCCGCTTATGTCCAGCCTTCGCGCCGCCCAGCCGATGGACGCTATGGCGAGAACCCGAACCGGCTGCAGCATTATTATCAGTTCCAGGTGATCCTGAAGCCGGCGCCGAGCGACAGCCAAGCTCTTTACCTGAAGAGTCTGGCGGCGCTTGGCATCGACGTCATGAGGCATGACATCCGCTTCGTCGAGGACGACTGGGAAAGCCCCACGCTCGGCGCATGGGGCCTCGGCTGGGAGGTGTGGCTCGACGGCATGGAAGTGACGCAGTTCACCTATTTCCAGCAGGTCGGCGGCATCGAATGCGATCCGGTCTCGACCGAGTTGACCTATGGTCTCGAGCGGCTCGCGATGTATGTCCAGGGAGTCGAGAACGTGTACGATCTCGACTATAACGGTGGTGGCACGCGGTACGGCGACATCTTCAAGCGCGCCGAGCGGGAGTTCTCGGCTTACAATTTCGAGCATGCCGACGCGGCTCTCTTGTTCCGCCATTTTGCCGATGCCGAGCAGGAATGCCGCGCGCTCAATGCGCGTAAGCTGCCGCTGCCCGCCTACGATCAATGCATCAAGGCGAGCCATGTCTTCAACCTGCTCGACGCCCGCGGCGTCATCTCGGTGACCGAGCGGGCGGCCTATATCGGCCGGGTGCGCGCGCTCGCCAAGTCCTGTTGCGAAGGCTGGCTCGAGGGCGAGGAGCGCGACGCCTGACATGCCCGACCTGCTGCTCGAGCTGCTGACCGAAGAGATTCCCGCCCGCATGCAGAAGCAGGCGGCGGTCGATCTGCGCCGCATTGTCGAGACCAAGCTTTCGGCCGCGGGGCTTGCCTTCGACCCCGCCGACTATTTCTACACGCCGCGCCGCCTCGCTTTGTCGATCACCGGCTTGCCGCTGGCGCAGCAGGACGTGAACGAGGAGCGCCGGGGTCCTCGCGTCGGCGCGCCGGCGCCGGCGGTCGAGGGATTCCTCAAATCCGCCGGCATAGCGAGCCTCGCCGAGTGCGAGGAACGCGATACCGGCCGCGGCAATTTCTATTTCGCGGTGATCCGCCGGCCGGGACGGCCGACCGCGGATTTGCTAGCCGAGCTGTTGCGCGCCGCGATCCACGAACTGCCTTGGCCCAAATCGATGCGATTCCCGGCAGCGCGGTTCCGCTGGGTGCGGCCGCTCGTCAGCGTCATCGCGCTGTTCGACGGCGCGGTGCTGCCGCTCGATCTCGATGACGTTCCCGTCGGCGACGAGACGCGCGGCCATCGCTTCCTTGGCACTGGCGCCATTCGCGTCCACGATCTCGCCGAATACCGCGACCGGCTTCGCGCCGCGCGCGTGGTGGTCGATGCCGAGGAGCGCGAATGGCTTATCGCCGACGGCCTCGAGCGCGCCGCTCAGGCATTGGGCGTGCGGGTTAAGCCCGACCCGGACCTCCTCGCCGAAGTTGTCGGGCTGGTGGAATGGCCCGAGGTTTTGACGGGCCGCATCGACGCGCAGTTCATGGACCTTCCGGGCGAGGTGCTGACCACCTCGATGCGGACGCATCAGAAATATTTTTCGTGCCTCGACGCGGACGGAAAGCTCGCGCCGCACATGCTGCTGGTCTCGAACATGACCACGCCGGATTTCGGCGCCGCGATCGTCGCCGGCAACGAGCGTGTGCTGCGCGCGCGGCTCGCCGATGCCCGTTTCTTCTGGGACCAGGATCGTGAGATGCCGCTTGCCGCGCGGCTGCCGCGTCTCGCCGAGCGCGTGTTCCACGCGAAGCTCGGCACGATGCTCGACAAGACCGGCCGGATGATGCGGCTTGTCGAGACGATCGCCGCGCGCATCGGCGCCAACGCCGCCCAAGCCGCTCGCGCGGCGGAGCTCGCAAAGGCCGACCTCTCGACCGGCATGGTGGGCGAGTTTCCCGAGCTCCAAGGCATCATGGGCTCCTACTATGCCCGCCACGACGGCGAGCCGCCCGAGGTCGCGACCGCGATCGCCGAACATTACGCGCCGCAAGGCCCCAGCGACCGCTGTCCGTCGGCCCCGGTGAGCGTCGCCGTGGCTCTTGCCGACAAGATCGACACGCTCGTCGCCTTCTTCTCGGTCGACGAGGTCCCGACCGGCTCGCGCGATCCGTTTGCGCTCCGCCGCGCGGCGCTGGGCGTGATGCGGATCATCATCGAGAACGAGCTGCGTCTTCCGCTGAAAAGCGTGCTTCACGAGAGCTACGTAATCGGGCGTTTTCCGGCCGATCCGACCGACCGGCTGCTGCGCTTCATTGGCGAGCGGGTGGCGGTCGAGCTTAGAACGCGCGGCATCCGCCACGACTTGATCCGCGCCGTCTTTGTGCGCGACGTGGCGGGGAACCGCAATGCCGAACCCGGCATTGAGTCCTCGCTCGAAGATGATCTCGTTCGGCTCGTCAAGCGCGTTGATGCGTTGGCGCATTTTCTTGATTCCGCTGACGGCGGGAATTTGCTGACGGCGTACCGGCGTGGCGCGAACATCGTGAAGATCGAAGAACGCAAAGACGGCGCGGTCCACGGGGGCGATCCTGATCCGTCGCTGTTCACCCTCAAGGAAGAGGACATCCTGCACGCGCGCCTTGGGACCGCGCGGCGAGACAGCGGCGCGGCGCTCGACCGCGAGGACTTCGAAGAAGCGATGGGGATTCTGGCGCAGCTCCGGGGTCCGGTTGACGAATTTTTTAACAAAGTGACGGTCAATTGTGACGATCAGGCGCTCAGGGCGAATCGCCTGCGCCTGCTGGCGCGGATGAGGGACACGTTGAACGGAGTAGCCGACTTCTCTCTCATAGAAGGGTAGCGGGGCGATGACCAAATGGGTCTACAGCTTCGGCGAGGGGAAGGCCGAGGGCCGCGCCGACATGCGGAACCTGTTGGGCGGCAAGGGTGCCGGGCTTGCCGAGATGAGCAATCTTGGCCTGCCGGTGCCCCCGGGCTTCACCATCACGACCGAGGTCTGCACCTACTATTACGAGCGGGACCGCAAATATCCCGAGGACCTGAAGCCGGCGGTCGAGGCCGCGCTGGTGAAGCTCGAGCGGCAGATCGGCGCACGCTTCGGCTCGGAGGAGACGCCGCTCCTTGTCTCGGTGCGATCGGGCGCGCGCGCATCGATGCCGGGCATGATGGACACGGTCCTGAATCTCGGCCTCAACGACCGCACGGTTGAAGGCCTGGCGCGGCAGAGCGGCGATCCCCGCTTCGCGCGCGACAGCTATCGCCGCTTCATTCAGATGTACGGGCAGGTCGTCCTTGGCGTCGACCATCATCATTTCGAAGAGGTTCTGGAGAACCACAAGCTCGATATCGGCGCAACCCTCGACACCGAGCTGTCCGCCGATGACTGGACCGACGTGATCGCCGCCTACAAGAAGATCATCGAGCGCGAGCTGAAGGAGCCTTTCCCGCAGGACCCGCAGCAGCAGCTTTGGGGTGCGATCGGCGCCGTGTTCGGATCGTGGATGAACCAACGCGCCATTACCTATCGCCGCCTCCACGACATTCCCGCCGACTGGGGCACCGCCGTCAACGTCCAGGCCATGGTGTTCGGCAACATGGGCGAGGATTGCGCGACCGGCGTCGCCTTCACCCGGAACCCGTCGACTGGCACCAACGAGTTCTATGGCGAATATCTCGCCAACGCGCAGGGCGAAGACGTGGTGGCGGGCATCCGCACGCCGCAGCACCTGACAGTCGCGGGGAAGATCGCCAACGGCTCCAAGCTTCCAGCAATGGAAGAATGCATGAAGCCGGTATTCGCCGAGCTCGCACGCGTGCGGGAAAAACTCGAAGCCCATTACCGCGACATGCAGGACATCGAGTTCACGGTGCAGAAGGGCAAGCTCTTCATGCTCCAGACCCGCACCGGAAAGCGGACCGCGCAAGCGGCGCTCAAGATCGCGGTCGATATGTGCGAGGCCGGGCTCATCACCAGGGAACAAGCAATCGTCCGCATCGAGCCGCAATCGCTCGATCAGCTTCTCCACCCGACGCTCGATCCCAAGGCACCGAAGACGGTGCTGTCGCGCGGGCTTCCGGCGTCGCCCGGCGCCGCCTCCGGCAGCGTGGTCTTCTCCGCCGACGAGGCGGAAGAGCGCGCCGCGCACGGCGAGGCCGTGATCCTGGTGCGCGTCGAGACGAGCCCCGAGGACATCCACGGCATGCACGCCGCCAGGGGCATCCTGACGACGCGCGGCGGCATGACCAGCCACGCGGCCGTGGTGGCACGCGGGATGGGCCGCGCCTGCGTCGCGGGAGCGGGCGATCTCAGGGTCGATTACTCGGCGCGGACCATGACGGTGCGCGATCACGTGGTGAAGGCCGGCGAAACCATCACGATCAACGGTTCCACCGGCGAGGTGATGCTCGGCGCCGTGCCAACCGTCCAGCCCGAGCTTTCGGGCGATTTCGCGACCCTGATGCACTGGGCCGACGGCGTGCGCACGATGGGCGTGCGCGCCAACGCCGACACGCCGGCCGACGCCCGCACCGCCCGCCGCTTTGGCGCTGAAGGCATCGGCCTCTGCCGCACCGAGCACATGTTCTTCGATGCCGAGCGCATCCTGGCGGTGCGCGAGATGATCCTCGCCGACGACGTCGAGGGCCGCAAGCGCGCGCTTGCCAAGCTCCTGCCGATGCAGCGCGGAGATTTCGTCGAATTGTTCCGGATCATGGCCGATCTGCCCTGTACGATCCGGCTGCTCGACCCGCCCCTCCACGAGTTCCTGCCCAAGACCGACGCCGAGATGGCC
>DATJLY010000165.1:0-18469 GCA_035509095.1 Allostellaceae bacterium
GGCCTGGAACGGGCACCGCATCGCCTGATATTGGCTTGGCGGGACACGGCCCGTGAAAACCAGCGCCTCGGTGCCGCGGCTCACCGCACTTGCGAGCGCGCGCACCGACACGTCGCCATCGCGCGGCGGCGCCAGGCTTTCGCGTCGGATGCCGCCGCGGCCCGGCGCCTCGATCCAAAACGCGCGCGCTTCAGCCATCGAACACGCAGTCGTGAAGCCGGGCGCCGCCTGATAGGGGTGGCGCTGGTCGTGCGGACGCTGCTAATCGGCTCCTCATGGGGAGAGCCATACACATTTTCGCGAGAGAGAACACCCTTCGGCGCAGCGCGCTGGCGTCGCTGCTGCCGATCGGCGCGGCGCTGGCCGGTGCGGCGGTCCCGCTGGGCGCGCCGGGGGTCTTTATGGCTTTGGCCGTCTATCTCGGGATCGGAGCATCGGTCCTGCGCGGGCTTGACGCGCATCGGCCGAGCCGGCGCTTTGGCGCCGCCAACAGCGTGACGGCGGCGCGCGCCGCGGTCGCGTCGCTTCTGTTCGGCGCATGGATCGAAGGCGCGCCCGGGTCCGGGCTGCGCCTGGCGCTGACCGCGCTTGCCGCCGTCGCCTTTCTCGCCGACGGACTCGATGGCTATCTCGCGCGGCGCGGCACCGCGACACGGTTCGGCGCACGCTTCGACATGGAGACCGACGCGCTTCTCGTCTTGGCGTTGTCGCTCCTCGTCCATGCCTGGGGCCAGGCCGGCGCCTTCGTGCTGCTGAGCGGAGCGATGCGGTATCTCTATGGCGCGGCGCGATGGGTTGTTCCGGCCCTGCGCGCGCCGTTGGCACCCAGCGTCCGGCGCCAGGCGATCTGCGTCGCGCAGACGGGCGTGCTGATCGTCGCGATGGCGCCGCCCGTGCCGGCGTCGTTCGCCTCTCCGCTTTGTGCCGCGGGATTGGTTCTCCTTATCGCGTCCTTCGCGATCGATTGTGCCGCCGCTTCATCGGCCCGCGCCCGCACCCTATATTGAACGTCAGCCATGCCGGACCAATCCGCCAGCGCGTCCCCGTCGGCGCGCGCCCTGCGCCAGGTCGACCACGCCGTCGCCGATTTCCGCCGCGGCGAGCCGGTGGTGCTGCTTCATGACGGCGCGGCGCTGGTGCTGGAGGCGGCAGAGACGCTCACCTCCGAGGCGCTGACGCGTCTTGCGCGGCTCACCGGGCGGCACTTGTCGCTTGCTTTGACGCGGCGAAGAGCGGCCCGCATCGGCCGCGCGGCCGCGCCCGAAGGACCGGGGGGCACTGTCCTCATCCCGATTCCCGAGGGCAGCGAGGTCGAGTTCTTGCGCCTGCTTGCAGACCCCGGTGAAAGCGCCGCCGCGCCCGAGACCCAAGCTTCCACGAGCGTGCCGCCCGGCGCTGCCGACGCGGCCGTCGAGCTGGCGAAGCTCGCGCGCCTGTTGCCGGCGGTGATGCTGGGACCGGTCGACGCCGCGACGTCCGCCGAGCTCGCCGCCGACGGCATCCATACCGTGCGGTCGTCGGACATCGTCGCCTATCGCGCCGAGGCGACCCGCACCTTGCGGCCGGTAGCGGACGCGAAAGTGCCGCTCGCCGATGCCGAGAATGTGCGGGTCGTGTCGTTCCGGCCCGCCGACGGCGGCAACGGCCACATCGCGATCGTGATCGGCGCGCCCGATCCGGCACAACCGGTGTTGGCGCGGCTTCATTCGGAATGTTTCACCGGCGATCTCCTGGGGAGCCTGCGCTGCGATTGCGGCGACCAGCTTCGCGGCGCGATCGCGGCCATCGCCGCGGCCGGCGCGGGCGTGCTGCTCTATCTCGCGCAGGAAGGACGCGGCATCGGCCTCGTCAACAAGCTGCGCGCCTATAACCTCCAGGATGCCGGGCTCGATACGTTCGACGCCAACGAGCAATTGGGATTCGACGCCGACGAGCGCGTCTATTTGCCGGCGGCCGAGATGTTGCGCCAGCTGGGCTTCACCCGGGTGCGGCTCCTGACCAACAATCCCGACAAGGTGACGGCGCTCGGGCGTTGCGGGATCACGGTCGTCGAGCGGGTGCCGCACATCGTTCCCGCCAACGAGCACAACGAGCGCTATCTCCACGCCAAGGCCACCCGCCACGGTCACCTGCTGTAAGCGGCGCAGCGAGGCTCAGGATCACGCGTGCGTTTCACCGTCGACGGCGGCAAGCACCTCCGCGACGTTGTCGAGGCTATCGAGCTTTGGTTGGCCCATCGACACGGACCGCGTGCGAAACGGCCGCGGGTTCTTTTGCGCCGCAAGCTCTCGCAACCCGCGGCGAAGGGCTTCGTTCACAACCGTCTTTAAGCTCGCCTCTCTCGCTTTTCGCAGGCGTTCTAGAGCGGCGGCGACGTCGGCGTCGAGCGTGAGAGTCGTGCGCATGCATCAAAGCGTATTGGAGATGACGCGCTGATGTCAAAGCGGGGCAGATCGTCCCGACCGGCGAGGGATCCTGCAGCGGCGGACGGACCCCAGCAGCAATTGGAGCCTGTGCCGGCAGTTCTTGCCGGGTCGGCGGTCGGCGGGCGCACGTGCGGCGTGCCCGACGCTGCCCAAAGGCAGGCAAGTATCTGAAATGATGGTTGGACTCCGACGGGTCGAGCACGCCGTCGAGGTGGCATCGCGCTTGCTTAAGCATGAGGGTCATGACCGCTAGCGCCGTCGCCGTCACATCGCCCGCTGCCGCTGCCGCCGCCCCGCCCAGTCACCCGACGGCGTGGCACAATGGCAGCTCTTTCGGGTTCCGCGACCTCATCGACATCGTCAATCCGCTGCAGCATATCCCGATCATCGGCTCGATCTATCGCTGGGCCACCGGTGACCGCCCGGGCGAGGCGGCGCAGATCGCCGGCGATGCGCTCTATGGCGGGCCGATCGGCGTCGGCGCCGGCCTCGTGAGCGCCATGTTCGAGGATTCGTCGGGCCGCGACCTTGGCGAGCGCGCGATGGTCGCGATGTTCGGGCCGGGCAAGGATGGTCCGGCGGTGGCGAGCGCACCGGCGGCGTCCCCGGCGACAACCGTGGCGCAGACCGCCGGCAGCGCCCCCGCCGCGACGGCGGCACCGGCAGCGAACCAGCTTTTCGGCGGGATCGCCCAGCCGCCGCCAACCCGCGCCGCCTTGGCTGCCTTGGCCGTTCCCGATCACGCGCCGATGTCGCTTTACAGTTCCCCTGCGCCGGCGGGCCAAAGCGCGGTTCCGGCCAGCGTCCAGAATCCCGCCGCCCGCGCGCTCATCGCCCGCGCCATCCCGTTGCAGCGGGCGGTGCCCGCGTCCCCCCGCTCCGGCGCGGGGGTCAACGCGCCGGTGCCGCTCGAAATCCCGCCGGGCGCGTTGCCGGCCGGGTCGGTCCCCTCCGGCCGTCTGCCGATGCTCCAAAGCACCACGCCGCTCGACATCTCGCAGAAGATGATGGACGGGCTCGACAAATACATGAAGCTGGAAGAGCAGCTTAAGAAGGAAGGCACGACCCCTGCGCCGGTCCCCGGTCCGGCGCCCGGCGCGCCGCCGACCCCGGGTGTCGACCTGTCGCTTTAGGATCAAATTGTTGTGATCGCTGGGAAAATGGACGAAAGGGCAGGCTTGCTGACGCATGCCTGCCATGGAATTTTTGCACTGCGAAATAGGACCGGATCGGTCTTGAATTCCGGTCGGCGCAAAACCATTTTACCTAGCGTTAGGGATGCCGCCCTCTAATTCGCTGGAGCTTTTCCATCCCGGCGGCGTTGACGGATACGATGAACACCAAGATCGACACCTCGCTCGTCCGGCTCGTTGAAGAAGCCAAGCGCTTCCCGATGCTGACCGTCGAGCGCGAGTTGGAGCTGGCGCGCGCCTGGCGCGAGCGCGGCGACCGCGACGCCCTCAAGGACCTCGTGGGGAGTCATCTGCGTCTCGTGATCAAGATCGCCCGCGGCTTCACCGGCTATGGGCTGCCGCTCGCCGACCTCGTCGCCGAGGGCAATGTGGGGCTGATGCAGGCGGCCGAGAAGTTCGACCCCGACCGCGGCTTCCGCTTCGCCACCTATGCGATGTGGTGGATCCGCGCCGCGATCCAGGAATACGTGCTGCACTCCTGGTCGCTGGTCAAGGTCGGGACCACCGCGGCGCAGAAGAAGCTGTTCTTCAACCTGCGCAAGCTCAAGGGCCGTATGGACGAGCTGGAGCAGGGCGACCTGCCCAAGAGCGCGGTCGAGCATATCGCCACCGAGCTCGACGTGCCGGAGTTCGAGGTGATCGAGATGAACCGGCGCCTGTCCGGAGCCGACACGTCGCTGAACGCGCTCGTCGGCACCGACGCCGACAGCGAATGGCTCGATCTCCTGCCGGACGAGCGGCCGGGCCACGACACCGTGATCGCCGACCGCGACGAGTTCCAGCAGCGCAAGGAGCAGCTGGGCGCCGCGCTCAAGGTGCTGAACCGGCGCGAGCGCGACATCATCGTCGAGCGCCGCTTGAAGGACGAGCCTTCGACCCTCGAGGAGCTGTCGCATCGTTACGCCGTGTCGCGCGAACGCATCCGCCAAATCGAAGTGCGCGCGCTCGAAAAGCTGCGGCATGCGATGCTCCATCCGGCGAATCTGCCGGGCCCGGAGGACGCGTTCGGCGCCGCCGCCTAGGCCGAGCCGCGGGTTCATTCAGGACTAAGGCGTTTTCGGGGCATGCCCCGGAAGCGCTCCCGTGCGCCCTTGCTTCCGTGCTAAGAAGCGGCGTTCTTCTTGGCACCAAGTACAAGGGCGATGGCAGCCTCGAAATCCCGCGCCGACCCGAACGATCCGCCGGCGCGGCCCAAAAAGCAGGCGCCTCGACGCGGGCTGCGCCTCAGGCTGCCGCGCGGCAATTGGTGGAAATGGAGTCTCCTCGCCCTGTTGTGGGTGGCGATCGCCGGCGCCGGCACCATCGGCTATTTCGTCCTGACCCTGCCGTCGACCGACGATCTGGCCAGCGCGACGCGCCGGCCGTCGGTCACGCTGCTTGGTGCCGACGGGACGCTGGTCGCGACGTTCGGCGATCTTTATGGCGAACCGTTGCGGCTTTCGGAGATGCCGAAATATCTGCCCGAGGCCGTGATCGCCACCGAGGACCGGCGCTTTTATTCCCATTTCGGCATCGACCTCGTCGGCACCATGCGCGCCGCCGTCGCCAATCTGCGCGCGGGCCACGTGGTTCAAGGCGGCAGCACCATCACCCAGCAGCTCGCCAAGAACCTCTTTCTCACCAACGACCGCACCTTCAAGCGCAAGATCCAGGAAACCCTGCTCGCGCTTTGGCTCGAGCACAAATTCTCCAAGAACCAGATCCTCGAGATCTATCTGAACCGGGTCTATCTCGGCGCCGGCACCTATGGCGTCGACGCGGCGGCGCACCGCTATTTCGGCAAGTCGGCGCGGCAGCTCACCCTTTACGAGGCGGCCGTCATCGCCGGGCTGCTGAAGGCGCCGACGCGGTTCAGCCCGGTGAACGACCGCGACCTCGCGGCCGACCGCGCGGGCCAGGTGCTCGCCAACATGGTGGATGCGGGATACATCACCGAGGCGCGCGCCACCGCCGCCGCCGCCCAGCGCAGCGAGCTCGCCGCCGTCACCACGCCGCCCGGAAGCCGCTATTTCGCCGACTGGGTGGCACAGCAGCTCAATGGCCTGCACGAGGTCGAAGGGCACGACATCGTGGTGGTGACGACGCTCGAGCCGAAACTGCAGGCGGAAGCCGAATCGGCGCTCCTCGGCACGCTCGACCGCGACGGCGACAAGGACGATGTGGAGGAAGGCGCGCTCGTCGCGATGAGCCCCGACGGCGCGGTGCGCGCGATGGTGGGCGGCCGCGACTACAATGACAGCCAGTACAACCGCGCGACCCAGGCGCTGCGCCAGCCCGGCTCGTCCTTCAAGCCGTTCGTCTATCTCACCGCGCTCGAGCACGGGGTGCGCCCCTACGACCATTTCTATGACCATCCGATCCGCATCGGCAAATGGGAGCCGCATAATTTCGAGAACAAATATATGGGCGACGTCACCGCGTCCGAGGCGCTCGCCCAATCGCTCAACTCGGTTGCGGCCCAGGTCTTGGAGCGGGCCGGCATCGACAACGTGATCGACACGGCGCACAAGCTCGGCATCACGAGCCCGCTGACGCGCGACGCGAGCCTTGCGCTTGGCACCAGCGAGGTCTCGCTCATCGAGCTGACCGGCGCCTATTGCGCCTTTGCAAGCGGCGGCGTCGGCGCATGGCCGCACGGCATCGTCGAGATCCGCGACACGCGCGGCGCGGTGCTGTGGCGTCCCGAAGGCCACGGCCCCGGACGCGTCATCCCGGCCGAGACCGCGGGCGAGCTCAACCGCATGCTGATGGGCGTGATGACGCACGGGACCGGCAAAAGCGCGCAGCTCGACCGGCCGGACGCCGGCAAGACCGGAACCACCCAGGATTCGCGCGACGCGCTCTTCGTCGGCTACACCGCCGACCTCGTCACCGGCGTGTGGTTCGGCAACGACGACGATTCGCCGATGCGGCACGTGACCGGCGGCACTTTGCCGGCACGGACGTGGAAGAGCTTCATGGTCCAGGCGACGGCGGGCATGCCGATAAGGCCGCTGCCGCTCGACGAGGAGGGCGTCCCGGTCGCGTCGGCGGGGGCTCCGGGCGCGGCCCGCGGCGGCGACGGCCTCGTGGGCGGGCTCGAGTCGCTGTTGCATTCGATCTTCGGCGGCGACGCCGCGGCGCCCGCTTCTGCGGCGCCTTATCCGCGGCAATAGGCGTCGCTATAGCGTCTGCGCCTCGAGCGGCAGGTCGAGCGTGGCGCGGCCCCACATCGTGCCGTTCACGTCCCAGTTCAGCGCGTGGTGCGCGTTGGCCGCGGCGATGTCGCGGAAGGCGCGCTGTATCGGCTGGCTGAGATAGACGGCGGCGCCGCCCATCGCGGTGAATACGAGCTCGACCGCCTTGGTGCACATGCTTGCCGCATAGGCGCCGTCGCGGCGCCAGCGCGCCTTCTCGGCAAGGCTCGGCACCGTGCCCGCCTCGGTGAGCAACGTCGCCTCGTCGCAATCCTTGAGCATCAGCGCCGACGCGATGTCGGTGAGCGCCGACGCCTCGGCAAGCCGCACCTGCACGCCCGCGATATCCGCGAGCCGCTTGCCGGTATAGGCGCCGATGCGGTTCGTCATGCTGGCGCGGTAATCCGCGACCGCGCCACGCGCCAGGCCCAGCGACACCGCCGCCACCACGAACGAGAAAAGCCCGAGCGCCGGCAGCTTGTAGAGCGTGCCGGGATTGACCGCGCTTCCGGGGGTCGATCCGCCGGCGATCGCCGCCAGAGCCAAGGTCCGGCGCGACGGCACGAATGTCTCGTCCATTTCGACATCCTTGCTGCCGGTGCCGCGCAGGCCGGTGACGAACCAGCCGTCGACGATACGATAGTCGCTGGCCGGAACCAGGAAGATCCGGCTTTCGAGCGCCCGCCCGCGCTCGTCCCGCACCACGCCGCCCAGCAGGTTCCAGCGCGCCGGGTCGACGCCGCTCGAGAACGGCCAGCGGCCCTTGAGCCGATAGCCGCCTTCGACTTGGACGGCGTGGCCCGCCGGAAACACGAAGGCCGAGCTGATGAGGTCGTCGGGTGAGGCGTCCCACACCTCGTCCTGCGCCTCTTTCGGCCACATGCCGAGCATCCAGTGGTGGCTCGCGAGGTTGGTCAGCACCCAGGCGGTCGAGCCGCAGCCTTCGGCGACGATCGCGCCCAACTCCACGAGCGCCCGGAACGGCAGCTCGCTGCCGCCGACGCGCCGCGGCTGCAGCATGCGGAACAGGCCGCTTCGATGAAGATCGGCCACCGTCTCGTCGGGAAGCCGGCGCAAATCCTCGCAACTCTGCGCGCGGGCGCGCAGCGCCGGATTGAGCGCCTCGGCACGTGCCTTGAGCGTCGCAAAATCGGCCATCGTTCCTCCCGACAGGCCCAATACAGGAGACACTATGTCGCACGCAAGACCGGCCCACTCGAGGAGTGGGCAGATTTTGCGGTTGCATCCCACGTTTCGTTTAGCTTGGTATGTTGGGAGGAATTGCGGAGGCAACGATGAGCGAAATGAAGACCGATTGGGACATCGCGAACTCCGTCGCGATGCGGCCGATCCTGGAGATCGCGCGCGATCGGCTCGGCATCCCGGCCGAGGCGGTCGAGCCCTATGGCCATTACAAGGCCAAAATCGGTCTCGATTACGTGAAAAAATGCTTCGCCGAACGACCGGACGGCAAGCTCATCCTGGTGACCGCGATCAATCCGACGCCTGCGGGCGAGGGCAAGACCACGACCACGGTGGGGCTGGGCGACGCGCTCAACCGCGTCGGCAAGAAGGCGATCTTGTGCTTGCGCGAGCCGAGCCTCGGGCCCTGCTTCGGCATGAAGGGCGGCGCCGCCGGCGGCGGCTATTCGCAGGTCGTGCCGATGGACGACATCAATCTGCACTTCAATGGCGATTTCCACGCGATCGGCGCCGCCAACAATCTGCTCGCGGCGATGATCGACAATCACATCTATTGGGGCAACGAAGCGGGGATCGATCCGCGCCGCGTCTCGTGGCGGCGCTGTCTCGACATGAACGACCGCGCGCTGCGCGAGATCGTGTCGTCCTTGGGCGGCGTCGCCAACGGATTCCCGCGCGAGGATGGGTTCGACATCACCGTGGCGAGCGAGGTGATGGCGATCTTTTGCCTCTCCAACTCGCTCGACGATCTGCGCCGGCGTTTGTCGAACATCATCGTCGGCCAGACCCGCGACCGCAAACCGGTGCAGGTCAGCCAGCTCAAGGCCGAAGGCGCCATGACCGCGCTTTTGAAGGACGCGATCAAGCCGAATCTGGTTCAGACGCTCGAGCATAATCCGGCCTTCATCCATGGCGGTCCGTTCGCCAACATCGCTCATGGTTGCAATTCGGTGATGGCGACCAAGCTCGCCTTGAAGCTCGCCGATTACGTCGTGACCGAAGCGGGCTTCGGCGCCGATCTGGGCGCGGAAAAATTCATGGACATCAAGTGCCGGAAGGCGGGCCTCAAGCCCGACATGGCGGTGGTGGTCGCCACGGTGCGCGCGCTCAAGTTCCATGGCGGCATCGCGCGCACCGATCTCGGCAAGGAGAACGTCGCCGCGGTGACGAAGGGCATGGCAAATCTTCGCCGCCACATCGACAATCTGAAGAAATTCGGCGTGCCGGCGATCGTCGGCATCAACCATTTCGGCAGCGATACCGCGGCCGAGCACGAAGCGATCATCGCCGGCGCGAAGGAGGCGGGCGTCACCGCGCTCGTCTGCAACCATTGGGCCGAAGGCAGCAAGGGAGCCGAGCATCTGGCCCGCGCCGCGGTCGAGCTCATCGACAAGAAGACCGCCAATTTCAAGGTCCTCTATCCCGACGACATGAAGCTTCTCGACAAGATCAAGACCATCGCCAAAGAGATCTATGGCGCGGGCGAGGTGGCGGCACCGAAGCCGGTGACCGATCGCCTTGCCGAGTTCGAAAAGCAGGGCTTCGGCAATTTGCCGGTCTGCATGGCGAAGACACAGTACAGTTTCTCGTCCGATCCCGATCTGCGCGGCGCACCGTCGGGCTTCGAGCTGCCCATCCGCGACGTGCGGCTTTCCGCCGGCGCGGAATTCGTGGTGGCGCTCTGCGGCGACATCATGACGATGCCCGGCCTGCCGCGCGTGCCGTCAGCCGAAAGCATCGTCGTCACCGACGAAGGCCGGATCATCGGTCTTTCCTGAGCGCCATTGTCGGGCGCGCCGCAAAGCTGGACCGAGATCGCGCGCTGGCGGCGGGATCGGCGCCAGGAATTTCAGGCGGCGCGCGCCGCGCTGTCGCTTGCCGAGCATCGCGCCAAAAGCGCCGCCGTGGCCGCCGGGCTCGAGCCGTTCGCCGCCCTCCTCGCCGCGCGCCGGGTCGGCATCTATTGGCCGATCCGGCGCGAGTTCGATCCGCTGCCTTATGCGCGCCGTCTGATCGATGCCGGGGGCCGCGTGGCGCTGCCGGTCGTGGTGGCGCAGGGACAGCCGCTTCAATTCCGCGATTGGGCGCCGGGAGCAAGGCTCGCGAGCGGCGCCTGGGACATTCCCTATCCGGCCGAAGGCGAGGCGGTGACGCCCGAGGCGCTGATCGTGCCGCTTTTAGGGTTCGACGAGGCGGGATACCGGCTTGGCTATGGCGCCGGGTTCTATGACCGGACCTTCGCCGCCTTCGCGGCGAAGCCGTTCGCGATCGGCGTGGGTTTCGAACTGGGGCGGCTTGCCACCCTCTATCCGCAGCCGCACGACATCGCCATGGACCGCATCGTCACCGAAGCCGGCGTGTTCGCCGTCGCGGCCGGCAACCTGCTGGCGATCGAGGGCACGGGTCTCAAACCAAACGGGGGCTGACATGACAACCATCTGCCGTTTCACATTCGCCTTGCTGGCAATCTCGGGCCTCGTGGCTGGCGCAGTGGCGCCGGCGGACGCACGGACCTATGTGAAGGCCGATGCGGCGCAGCAGAATTCGTTCTCCATTTCGGTTGCGACGGAAGGCGGAAAGACCATCTGGCTCGGCGGCCAGACGGGCGCCGTCGACGACGCCGGTCATTCGCTCGCGGGCGATTTCGAGGGGCAGGCGCGCCAGGTCATCAAGCGCCTGCGCGAGACGATGGAAAAGAATGGCGGCACGCTGGCCGACATCGTTCAGATGACGGTGTTCATCACCGACGTGCGCGACGGCCGGACCTGGATCAAGGTCCGCAAGGAAGCGTTCGGCGACAATTTTCCCGGCAGCGCGCTCATCACCGTCTCGGCGTTGCAAAGCCCCAACGCCAAGATCGAGGTCCAAGCCTATGGCGTGATCGGCGACAAGAAATAAGACGGGGCCGGCTTGACAGAAGGGCGCCCGTATCCATATTACGTACATTTGACAAGGCGCCTTCCTTGGGGGGAAGGACGGGTCGACACCCGCGCGACGATTATCAATTGTCGCGTTTTCGGGTGCGATGGGCCCGGCCGTTGCAAAGGAAGGCGGGGCTTGCGACCATCGGCGGAACAGAGGAGGCAGGCATGGCAGACGTACGGCGGCAGCAGAGCATCGATGTCGACGGGATCGCGCACGGCGCGCCCATTCCGGTGGCGAGCCGGGTCGGCAACGTGATCGCCACCTCGGCGATCAGCGGGCGCGATCCCAAGACCGGCAAGCTCGCGCCCGATGCCGATGGTCAGGCCCGGCTCGCGTTCGAGAATCTGAAGACCATCCTCGCGACAGGCGGCATGGGATTGGGCGACGTGGTCAAGATCACGGTCTTCCTGACCGATGACGGCTTTCGCGATGCCGTCAACAAGTACTGGCTCGAATGCTACCCCGACGCCGCCAAGCGCCCGGCGCGGCATGCGATCACCTTGCCGCTCCGGGGTGGCGTGCTGCTACAGATCGACGCCCTCGCGGTGGCGCAGGGCTAGCGAGGTTCAGGCCCGCGCCTTCGCGAGCTTCGCGCCAAGGCGCGGGAACACCTTTATCGCGTTGCCCTCGAAGATCTTCTGCTTGTCGGCGGCTGGGATCTTGAGCTGATCCACATAGCGCTTGGTGTCGTCGTAGTAGTTGCCGGTCTCGGGATCGATGCCGCGAACGGCACCCACCATCTCCGAGGCGAACAGGATGTTTTCGGCCGGGATCACCCGCGTCAGCAGCTCCATCCCGGGCAGGTGATAGACGCACGTGTCGAAATAGACGTTCTTCAACAGGTGCTCGGTCAGCGGCGGCTTCTTCATGTCCTGGGCAAGGCCGCGATAGCGCCCCCAATGGTAGGGCACCGCGCCGCCGCCATGCGGGATGATGAAGCGCAAGGTCGGGAAGTCCTTGAACAGGTCGGAGGTGATGAACTGCATGAAGGCCGACGTGTCGCCGTTGATGTAGTGCGCGCCGGTGCCATGGAAGCACGGGTTGCAGGACGCGCTGACATGGACCATGGCCGGCACGTCGAGCTCGGCCATCTTCTCGTAGATCGGATACCAGTACCGGTCCGTCAGCGGCGGGTCCTTCCAATAGCCGCCCGACGGATCGGGATTGAGGTTGCAGCCGACGAAGCCCAGCTCCTTGACGCAGCGCTCGAGCTCGGCCGTGCAGTTGGCGGGCGAAACGCCGGTCGTCTGCGGCAGCATGCAAACCCCGATGAAGTTCTCGGGGAACAGCTCGCAGACGCGGTGGATCAGGTCGTTGCAGGCGTGCGACCATTGCGCGCTGGTCGCGGCGTCGCCCAGATGATGCGACATGCCGGCGGCGCGCGGGGAAAAGATGGTGACGTCGGTGCCGCGCTCTTTTTGCAGCTTGAGCTGCGCGCCGATGATGGTCTCGCGGATCTCGTCGTCGGAGATGTTGGGGCGCGGCGGGACGGTGCCTTTCTGGTCGAACGCGGCGATCTGCTGCTGGCGCCAGCCTTCGTGCTGTTTGGGCGCCGTGGTGTAGTGCCCGTGGCAGTCGATGATCATTCCGGTCCTCCCTCGCGTGACGTCATTGCACGCTCGATGCTATGGATAGGACCGGGCGCTGTCAAACGCGCGCGCATCTGGTACGATGCGCATCGATCTCATGGCCGGTCACGGCCCTCAAACGCAAGATGGAGGCACGCTATGCCAGAACTCCCGCGTCTTAACGGCGTCATTCGCGCGCTCGAGCAAGGCACCGCCTTCACGGCGTTCGCCAGCCCCGATATCGACGTGGCGCTCGCGATGAGCACCGCCAAGTATGACGGCATCGTGTTCGAGATGGAGCACGGTCCGTGGGACATCCGCGCGCTGCGCGATGCGATGCAGTACATGCTGAACCGGCGCCAGATCGCGACCTCGGGTTCCGTGGCGCCGGCGGTCACGCCGATCGTGCGCATCCCGCCCAACGGCGATGAGAAGAATCAGTTCTTCGCGAAGCAGGCGCTCGACCTTGGCGCCTATGGCATCGTGTGGCCGCACATCAGCACGGTCGACCAGGCCCACAACGCGGTCGCCTCCTGCCGCTATCCGCGCCTCAAGGGCTCGCCGCGTTATGACCCGGCCGGCGTGCGCGGCGACGGGCCGACATCCGCGGTGCGCTATTGGGGCGTAACGCAGCAGGAATATTACGAGCGCGCCGACGTCTGGCCGCTCGACCCCAAGGGCGAGATCCTGGTCATCCTGATGATCGAGGACACGGTGGGCATCCACAATCTCGACGACATTCTTCGCAATGTGCCGGGCGTCGGCGTCTGCCTCATCGGCGAAGGCGATCTGAGCCAGGAGCTGGGCTATCCGCGCCAATACGAGCATCCCAAGGTGGTCGAGGCGATGGCTGAGATCGTCAACACGTGCAAGAAGCACAACGTGCCGGTCGGTCACCCGCATGTCGGCTCGGCCAACGTCGAGCGCATCGTGAAAGAGGGCTATCGCTTCCTGATGGCGGCGCCGGTCCGCTCTTATGGCGCGCTCGACAAGGGGCGCGAGCTGACGGGTCGGAAGTAGGAGCGATCGCCATGAGCCTTGCCGATGTGTTGCGCGATCTCGTGACCGCGAACCGGATCCTCGCGCATGAGGAGGTGGTCGACGCCTATGGCCATATCAGCGTGCGCCATCCGGAGCGGCCGGACCGGTTCTTCCTGTCGGGCTCGCGCAGTCCCGAGCTCGTGTCTCTCGACGACATCATCGAGTACGATCTCGATTGCAACCCGATGGATCAGCGCGGCCGCGTTCAATACACCGAGCGGCCGATCCACGGCGGCATCTTCCGCGCGCGCCCCGACGTGATGTCGGTGATCCACAACCACGCCTATGAGCTGATCCCGTTCACGGTTGCCCGGAAAGCGACGCTGAAGCCGCTGCTGCACACTTCGGCGGGGATCGGCGCGGAGATTCCGGTCTGGGACATCCGCGCCAAATTCGGTGACACCAATCTCCTCGTCACGACGTTGGCGCAAGGCAAGGACTTGGCCGATCGCCTCGCCAGCAACCGTGTCGTGCTGATGCGCGGGCACGGGTCCGCAGTGACAGGCGGATCGATCCAGGATGCCGTCCACACCGCGGTCTATCTCAAGGTCAACGCCAAGCTTCAGGCCGAAGCGATGCGTTTTGGCGGCGAGATCACCTATCTGAGCGAAGGCGAGATCGCCGAGATGCAGAAAGTCTCGCGGCACGATCGGGCCTGGGAATATTGGGCCCGCCGCGCCGGGGTCTAGCCGTCACGACTTTGCCGAGGCGGGCGCGTCGATCGAGGTGAGCGTGCGCTGAGCGAGCTGTTCGGCGCGGCTCACCGTATCGGCCGGAAGCGAGGGAAGCAGCGCATCGCGCTCGCTCGCGGCCTGCTGATTACCTTGGCTCGCGGCGATGGCGAGCCAGGCATAGGCCTGCGTCGGGTCCTTCGCCACGCCGATGCCGCGCATATAGAGCTCACCCAGCATCCGCTGGGAATCGGCGTCGCCTCGCGCGGCGCCGGTTTGTAGATATTGCCGCGCCAGATCGACATTCTGCAGCACGTCGGTACCGTCGAGATAAATCTGACCCAGCCGACGATCCGCTTCGGCCGAGCCGGACGATGACGCCTTCGTGAACCATTGGATTGCCTGGTTGACGTTGGCTTTGGCGCCAAGCCCCTGCTCGTCCATGTAGCCAAGCCAGTCTTCGGCTTCGGCATTCCCGCTGGTGGCCAACGGGTCGAGAATGCGGCGCGCGAGATGATAATGGCGGGCGTCGAGCGCGGTGACCGCCGCCTTGATCGATCCGCTGGGAGTGGCTTCATGCGGCGCCGGCGCAATGACGACGACGAGCAAGGCCAAGGCGATGACGGCGGTTCCGCCGACGAGCATGGCGACATCAAATCGTGTGGGGCGTTTCACCGGCACCTCCATCCCGACATCAGGCTGACAGGAATGTTGGGCCGGACGCGTCGATGTAACCTTTCCGCATCATTAAATCCGCGCAATAGCACCATGACGGGAATTTAACGGCGCCGAGCCGATGCCGCCGGCTCAAACCGTCGCCATGTAGAATTTGCGGAAGGAGGTGCGATGAGGCTGGGCATGATGCTTGCGGTTGTCGCCCTGACGACGCCGGTCGCGGCTCTAGGCGCTACGGAAGGCCGGTGGGTCCCGTTCGCGCCGCAAGGACCGATCGACACACAGCAGCGGGCGCTTTCGGCCCTTCATTGCGATGGCATCGCCGACGTGGGAAATCTTGCCCCGGTTGGCGACTATTGGGAGGGTCGTGGTCTCGCAAACGGAAAGCGCACCGAGGTCTATGTCTTCGACAACGGAACCCTCTGGGTCGGAGACGACCCCGCCGCGCAACCGAAATTTTCGAGTCTCGCCCCGGGCTGCGCCAAACCCCCGGACACTGTCGGCTAAAGTGAGGGGGCCTTGCGGCCCCGCTCAATCCTTGTGGCCGAGCCGCGCTTCCCACACCGAGATCACCGCCGGCGTGCCGCGGCGCACCTGGGCAAGGCCGCGCTTGATCGCAGGCGCCAACTCGCCGGGGTCGCGCACATTCTCGCCATAGGCGCCGGCCGCTTCGGCTTCCTTGGCGAAATCGATCGGCGGATCGAAATAGCCGCCGGGATAATCCGCCTTTTCAGCGAAGCTGTTTTCGGCAAACGACGCCTTCACGCCGGTCGTGCCGGTCGAGAAGCTGCGATTGGTGTGGATGACGGTCAGGAACGGCGCGCGGTTGTGCTGTGCCGACCACAGGGCAACGTTCGAGACCGCGAACTGCCAGAACCCATCGCCCGTCACCATGATGATATCCTTGTCCGGAGCGGCGATCTTCGCACCCAAAGCCGCGCCTGGTCCCCAGCCGCCGCTCGAGCCCGGATTGTGGATGTAGGAGCCGGGCTTCGAACAGGTGAGGAATTCCGGAAAGCGCGGGCTGCGCAGGGAGTCATCGAGGACGATGCAATTGTCGTCGATGTTTTGCGCCACGGTGTGGCTCACGAACATGGGATCGACGGGCGTGGACCGGGCCTTCGCCATCGTCTCCTCTTCGAGCTTCTTGCGCCTGGCCGCGGAAACCTCGCCCCAGCGCTTGACGCGGTCCGCCGCGGCGCTGCGATCGCTCGTGCCGAGCAGCTTTTCCGCTTCCGCCTGGATCGCCCGGATCGCGCTCATCGGGTGCGCGGTGGCGCGCACGTTCGAGACGAACTCCATCACCGGGAAGCGATTCTTCGCCGGATCCTGATCGACCACCGCGACCCACGCTGTGTGGGGCGGTTCGTTCTGTCCCGGCATCCACGGCACGTTCGCCTCGAGCACCAGCACGACGTCGGCGTCCTTCAGCGATGCATAGCCCTGATAAAGCGGGTGGTTCATGGGGAAGCAGAGATAGTGGCGCGACGCCGCCTCGAACACCGCGATCCCCAGAAGTTCGCACAGCGAGACGAGCGCCGGCACGGTCTCCTTGTACTTGCCCGAAGCCGAGATCACGATCGCCGGGTTCTTCGCCTTCACAAGATGGTGCGCGATGTCCTTGGCCACGTCCTGCTCGAGTGCCGCCGGGCGCGCGATGCCAAGTTGATCGGCCGTCGGGAACTTCGCCTCGCCGTCCATCGGCAAAAGGATGATCTCGCGCGGGAAGCTCATATAGACCGGCCCCATCGGCTCGGTCCGCGCGACCTGCAGCGCGCGGCTCACGAGAAGGCCTGGATTGTCCTGGTACTCGAGCCGCTTGTCCCACTTGGTGTATTGCCGAAGGATGCTGCCCTGGTCATAGACCTGTTGCGCCCAGAGATGCGCTCCTTCGGTGCGCGAGCCCGGCATCGAGCCGGGATAGGCGGACGGCGCGCCGCCGGCGGTGATCATCACCGGAAGCCCGCTGCGCCAGGCGGTGTGGATGGCGCCGCCATGATGTTGCGTTCCGCAATCGACATGGGCGGCCGTTGCCGCGCACTTGCCGCTGACCGCCGCATAGCCGAGCGCGGCGTTCAAGCTGACATGCTCGTGCGTCACCGTGACGAGGCGCGGGACCGGCCGGTTGTGGTGGCGCGCCTTGGCGATCGATTCCTGATAGAAGGCGAGCTCCGAGCCCGAGGTGAAGAAGAGGTGATCGACGCCGCCCATCGCCATCGATGCGACCACCGCGTCGCCGCGATAATCCGCCGGGACAGTCGTCCAGTTCTCGGGTTCCGCCGCCATAGGTGCCCTCCATTGTCTTGGTCGATCGGACCCTACAGGGGGCGCTGGATGGCGGCAAGGCTCCGGCTTTTCGGGACTATTGATAATCGGCGTGGGGGCTTGACAGGAGGATAGCCATAGGTCATGAACATACCAACCAGTCGGTAGCTAAATGGCCCGGATCAACGACAGCGCCGCCACCCGAACCAGCCTGCTCGAGGCCGCGCGCGACGTGATCCGAGCCAAAGGCTATGCCGCCGCGACCGTCGACGACATCTGCGCGGCGGCCGGGGTGACGAAAGGCGGCTTTTTCCACCATTTCGCGAGCAAGGAGCGGCTCGGCATCGCCGCCGCGGAGGAGTTCAACGCCGCGGCCGCGGCGCTCTTCGCCGCGGCGCCCTATCGTTCGGATCCCGACCCGCTCCACCGCGTGCTGGGCTATGTCGATTTTCGGGCATCGCTGTTGCAGCGGGACATCGTGCAGTTCAGCTGCCTCCTCGGCACGATGGTGCAGGAGGTTCACTCGACCCATCCGGCGCTTCGCGCGACCTGCGATCGCGAGATGTCGGCGCATGTCGCCGATCTCGTGCGCGATCTCGAGGAAGCCAAAAGCCGCTACGTGCCGGACGCGCCTTGGAGCGCCGAGAGCGTCGGCTATTTCATGCAATCCGTCCTGCAAGGCGCCTTCATCTTTGCCAAAGCCAAGCAAAGCCCCGAAACCGCCGCCGAAAGCCTTTGCCATCTGCGCCGCTATCTCGAGACGATCTTCAATCAACCCCTGAAGGAGGCTGTACCATGACCGACACGCCCGTGACCCATGCCCCACACGGCATGCACACTGTGACGCCAAGCCTTGTTTGCGCCGGCGCCGCCGAGGCGATCGACTTCTACCGCCGCGCCTTCGGCGCCGAGGAGATGATCCGACTGCCGCTTCCCAACGGCAAATTGATGCATGCGAGCCTTCGCATCGGCGATTCGGTCGTCATGCTGACGGACGAGAATCCGAGCTACAACGTGTTCGGGCCGAAATCCTTGAACGGCACGCCGGTCTCGATCCATCTCTTCGTCGACGACGTGGACAGCTTCACGGCACGGGCGGTTGCGGCCGGCGCGACCCTGACGATGCCGATCGCGGACATGTTCTGGGGCGACCGGTTCTGCATGATCGAGGACCCGTTTGGTCACCGGTGGTCGATCGGGACGCATCTCCGAGACGTGAGCGCGGACGAGATGCGCCAAGGCGCGCTCAAGATGTCGGCCTGACGGCACCGCACTTACAAAGGAGGGAGCCTGTCCATGAATGCAAATCACCAGACCGTGCCGTCG
>DATJLY010000166.1:0-6687 GCA_035509095.1 Allostellaceae bacterium
GTCTATCTTGGCAAGGCCCATGTTGCTTGAGGTCCGGGAGCTCGCGGTCGGCTATGGCGGCGCGCCCGCGATCCTCGACATCGCGCTCGACGTCGATGCCGGCGAGATCGTCTCGGTCATCGGCCCGAACGGCGCCGGCAAGAGCACGCTTATCAACGCGATCGCGGGGCTGTTGCGGCCGCAACGGGGCCGGATCGATCTGGCCGGGGCCGACCTCGCGACCCTCGCCCCCCACCGTGTGTGCGAGCACGGCGTGGCGTTGGTGCCCGAGGGACGGCGGCTTTTCACCGGCATGACGGTCGAGGAGAATCTCGAGATCGGGTGTTATCGGCCCACGGCGCGGCGCAACCGGGCGGCCGGCCTCGAGCGCGTCTACGCGCTCTTTCCGGTCCTGGCGGAACGGCGGCACCAGATCGCGGGCACGATGTCGGGCGGGCAGCAGCAGATGGTCGCGATCGGCCGCGCCCTGATGGCGGAGCCGCGGCTTTTGCTGCTGGACGAGCCGTCGCTGGGCCTAGCGCCGGCGATCGTCGGCGAATTGTTCGACGTGCTGCGCCGCATCCACGCCGAGGGGATGGCCGTCCTCCTGGTCGAGCAGAATGTGGGGCAGGCGCTCGACCTTGCCGACCGCGCCTATGTGCTCGAGGAAGGCCGGATCGTCGCCGAAGGGCTGCCCGACTCATTACTCGCACAAGCGCGCATTCGTGAGGTATATCTAGGCGTATGAGCCTGCGGAGGGGAGCATGAAAGTCGTTGTTTTCGGGCCCGACAAGCGGACCGGCATCCTCAAGGAAGAGACCGTGGTCGATGCTTCCCTTGCCTATGCGAAATATCTGCACGAACGCCAGGGGGAACGGCACGCCATCGAGCTTGCGAACGCGCTCGCGCCGCCAGATCTCGCCCGCTTCATCGAGGGCGGGCCACGGGTCCTCGACAATGTGCAGAAGGCGATCGACTACCTGTTCAGCGAGGTTCAGCACCAGCAGGGCACCCGCGGCGAGAAGATCATCCATGTCTCGAGCGAGGTGATCCTGCATGCGCCGGTGCCGGCGGGCGCCCGCATCGCGTGCGCCGGCGGAAATTTCGCCGACCACGCCGCCGCCATGGCCAATCGCAACCGCACCGGCGACGTGAAGCCCTTCACCGGCGATCCAACCGAAGAGATCCGCAAGACCGGCATCTGGGGCTTCTGGAAGATCACCCGCGAGATGGTCGATCCCGACGGAGAGCTGATCTATCCGGCACGCTGCAACCGGCTCGATTACGAAGGCGAGCTCGCGATCATCATCGGCAAGAAGGGCAAGGACATCCGCGCCGCCGACATCCGCGACTATATCTGGGGCGTGACGTTGCTCGGCGATTGGAGCGTGCGCGGCGTTGGCGAGCCGGGCCCGTTGCGCTTTGCGATGCAGAAGAATTTCGATGGCTGCTGCTCGGTCGGGCCCTGCATCGCGGTCGGCGAGGCCGACGCGCTCGCGGCCCAGGTCGAGACCTATGTCAACGGCGAGCGGCGCCAGAACTTCAACACCAACAAGATGGTGTTCTCGTTCGGCGAATATCTCGAATATCTGTCGCGCGATCTGACCTTCTATCCGGGCGACATGATCAGCGGCGGGACCGCCGCCGGGACCGCCGCGGATTCAAGCCCGCTTTTGCCCGACGGGACGCCGTCGGCCGAGCGGTTCCTGAAGCCGGGCGACGTGGTCGAGGTGAAGAACCCTGCCGTCGGCACGCTCAGGACCCACGTCGTCGCCAAGAAGAACGCGTAAGGCGAAGCTCTCCATCCTTGCCTCCTTGCGGGGAAGCTTCATCGCAGGGCGCGTAGGGCCATTTTCGCGACAATTGATCATCGGCGCACCGTGATCTGCTTCCAGTGCCCCACAGCCAATCGTCTCAGGCTACCGTATTATGCGTACGGTGTCAAGGACCCTCTCTAGATCGCGCCGGCCTCGCGGAAGGCGGCGATGTCGGCGCTGCTATAGCCAAGCTCGGCCAAGATCGCGTCGGCATGCTCGCCATATTCGGGCGCCGACGTTGCGAGCTTGCTGCGCGTGCGGCTCAACGTGACCGGCTGGCCGATCAGGTTGATCGCACCCAGCGCGCCCGACAGAACCTGCTGCACGATGCCGAGCAGCTTCACTTGCGGATCGTTGAACGCCTGGCCGATGTCATAGATCGGCCCGCAGGGGATGCCCGCGGCGTTGAACGTCTCGATCCAGGTCGCGGTCGGCTGCTGCGCCGTGATCTCCTCGATCATCGCGTGGATGCGGTCGCGGTTCTTGCGGCGCACGGGAGCCGTCGCGAAGTCCGGATCCTCGATCCATTGCGGCCGGCCGATCGCGTTGGAAAAGCGGCGCCACATCGCCGGCGTCGGTGCGATGTTCACGTGGCCATCGCGCGTGCGATAGGTGCCGGTCGGGACCCCGGTCGGGTGATTGTTGCCGACCTGTTTCGGCACGTCGCCCGTCATCGTGTAACGCGAGCCCTGGAAGTCCAGCATGAAGAGGCCGGCCTGAAGCAGCGAGGTCTGGACCCACTGTCCCTCGCCCGAGCGCTGCCGTTCCAAAAGCGCGACCATGACGCCGAGCGCCGCGAAAAGCCCCGCCGACAGATCGGTCAGCGCGATGCCGGCCCGGATCGGCCCGCCGCCCGGCTCGCCGGTGATCGACATGAGGCCGGTCATGCCCTGCGCGATCTGATCGACGCCGGGCCGGTCGCGATAGGGACCTTCCTGGCCGAAGCCGGAAATGCTGGCATAGATGAGGCGCGGGTTGACGGCCTTCATCGACTCATAATCGATGCCGAGCCGGAACTTCACGTCGGGACGGTAATTCTCGACGACGATGTCGGCGCGCTCGACGAGGCGACGGAAAATGCGCTGCCCGTCCGGATGCTTCAGATCGATCGCGAGCGAGCGCTTGTTGCGGTGGAGGTTTTGAAAATCCGGATCGTGGCGCGCGGAGAAATCCGCCTGCGAGCTGTTCGAGGGGTCGGTCTCGCGCATCTCGACCTTGACGACGCTGGCGCCCCAGTCGGCGAATTGGCGCACGCAGGTCGGCCCTGCCCGTGCGCGCGTCAAGTCGATGACGACGAGGCCGGCAAGCGCCGTCGACGCGGCAGGCCCGCTCATGGCGCGCGCCCCAGCAGCATGCTTCCATAGGCAGCCGTCGCGGCGTCCCAGGCAAGCCCGCGATGCGCCGCGACGCCATACATATCACGCATCAGCCGCTGCAGCTCGGTCTCGCGGAAGAGCGCGCGGCCGCCGGCCGCGTTGAAGAGTCGCTGCGTCGCGGCAAGGCACAGCTGCGCGGCGTAGGAGGATTGAAGCCGGGTGCGGCTGCGCTGCTCCTGCGAGATGCGCTCGCCCCGCTCCAGCACCGCCATCGCGTCGCGCGCGCCGCCGATCGCGAGCCGCGCCGCCGCGAGGATCTCGGCCGCCGAGCTGCCGATCCCGATCTGCGTCCCCATCTGCTCTGCCATGGCGACGCCGCGCGACTGCCGCCCGCGTGTATAGGCGACATAGTCCTCGAGAAACGCATCGGCGATGCCGACGCCGATCGCGGCGAAGCCGGTGCCGGCGATATCGTGGCGCGGCATGCGGAACACCGCCGCCTTGTTGATCGCGCTGCCCGGGCCATTTCCGTCGTCGTGATCGACGCCATCGAGGATGCGATGGGCGGGAATGAAAACGTCCTTCACGTCAAAGCTCTTGCTGCCCGTGCCGGCGAGCCCGATCACGTCCCAGTCGTCGATCACGGAGATGTCGCTCTTCGGGATCAGGAAGAACATGCGCCGCGGCGGCTTCGCCTCTTCCTGCAGCATCCCGCCGCAAATGACCCAGTGGGCGTGATCGACCCCGCTCGAATAGCGGTGATGGCCGGAGAACTTCACGCCGCCCGGCACCGGCCGCGCCTTTCCCGCCGGCTCGACCGAAGCGGATAGACGCAGGCTCGAATCCTTGCCCCACACATCGGCCTGCGCCTCGAGCGGGAACATGCCCAGCATCTGCGCGTGGTCGTTATAGATGTTGCCGACCCACGCCTGGGAGCCGCAGCCGCGCGCGAAGATGCGCGCCATTTCGCACAGCACATCCCAGGGCTGATCATAGCCGCCCCAGCGCGCCGGCTGGGTCACGCGCAACAATCCCTGCGCCGAGAGATCGTCGATCGTCGCCTCGGGACAGCGGCCAAGCCGCTCGGCCTCGGCGGACCGCGCACGCAGCACCGGCACCATCGCCTGCGCGCGCCGCAGTATCTCCTCGCGCGTCATCACGCCGATACGGGCATCATCCGCCATGGTCAGCTCAATTGCGGTAAGAGGGATCGCGGCGATCGAGGAAGCGCAGCACGCCTTGCCACTCGGTGCGCCGGCCGTGCTTATGCACGAATTGCTCGTATTGCTGCGCGGTGCGCTCGCACACGTCGGCCGGCGGCGTCACGATGGCGGCGCCGGTCGCCTCGATCTGAATCTGCGTCTCGGCGACCATGATGAGGTTCCGAAGCGCCAGCATCGCGGTGCCGACCGATTGGCCGCAGGTCAGAAGCCCATGATTGCGCATGATCATGGTGTTCTTCTGCCCCAAATCGTGGGCAAGCCGGTCGCGTTCTTCGAGGTCGAGCGCGATGCCTTCGAAATCGTGATAGGCGACACGATCATAGAACTGCATCGCCTCCTGACACAGGAAGCGAAGCCCGTCCCTGCGCGCGGAGATCGCGGTGCCCACCTGGCTGTGGAGATGCATCACGGCGTTGACGTCCGGCCTTGCCGCATAGACGGCCGAATGGATGACGAACCCCGCCGTGTTCACGTCGTCCCCGGTCCCCATGACCTCGCCGTTCAAATCCACCTTGACGAGATTGGACGCCGTCACCTCCTCGAAGAACAGGCTATGGCGCTTGATGAGGAAGTGATGAGGCTCACCCGGCACACGCGCGGTGAAATGATTGAAGATGAGATCGGTCCAATCCTTCATCTCGGCAAGGCGATGGGCCGCCGCCAGATCGACACGCGTCTCCCACTCTTCGTCGGAGACGGAATTGCGCAGAACGGGCGCGTGCTCAACCTGATCCATGGCGGGCCTCCCAAGCCTCGATCGGCCACGCGAAGATTAGCGCCTCGCGCGCGGCGCGTCAGCTATGCCCGCAAGAGACCCATGATGTCGAACACCTGGGCGAGGTGCGGTCCGGCGATGGCTTGAGCGCGTTCGGCGCCGCGCCTCAGCACGCCGTCGATATAGCCGGGATCGGCGACCAGCCGGCGCATCTCGCCGCCGATCTTGCCCAGCTCGCGGGCGGCAAGTTCGGCGAGATCGCGCTTGAAGTCGGAGAAATTGGCGCCGGCGAATTTCTCGATCGCCTCGGCCCGCGTGAGGTCGGCGAGCGCCGCATAGATGCCCAGAAGATTGTCGGCCTCGGGCCGCTGATCGGCCTCGGCTGCGGTCGCAGGCAAGGGCTGGGGATCGGTCTTGGCGCGGCGGATCTTGAGCGCGATCGCATCGGCGTCGTCGGTCATGTTGAGGCGCGAGAAGTCCGATGTGTCGGATTTCGACATTTTCTTCGTGCCGTCGCGCAGACTCATCACCCGCGTCGCCGTGCCGAAGATCATCGGCTCGGGCAGCGGGAAGAACTCCACCTCATAGCGCCGGTTGAACGCGCCGGCGATGTCGCGCGACAGCTCCAAATGCTGTTTCTGGTCCTCGCCGACCGGCACATGCGTCGCCTTGTAAAGCAGGATGTCGGCCGCCATCAGCACGGGATAGGCGTAAAGGCCGAGCCCGGCATTGTCACGCTCCTTGCCGGCCTTCTCCTTGAACTGCGTCATGCGATTGAGCCAGCCGAGCGGCGTGAGGCACCCCAAGAGCCACGCAAGCTCCGCATGGCCGGAGACGGTGCTCTGATTGAAGATGACGCAGCGCTCGGGATCGATCCCCGCGGCGATATAGGCGGCCGTCACCTCGCGCGTCTGAGCCTTGAGCTGCGCCGGGTCCTGCGGCAGGGTCAGCGCGTGCAGATCGACGATGCAGAAGATGCAGTCGAAGTCGCGTTGAAGCCGCACCCAGTTGCGGATCGCGCCGAGATAATTGCCGAGATGAAGATTGCCGGTGGGCTGAACGCCCGAGAAGATGCGATTCATGCGGCCTTATCGCCGCCGTCACGTCAAGGGTCAAGCGCCTGGCGCCTGCTCGCGCCGGTGATCAGCGACGCGATATCCTCGTTGCCGTCGCGCGTCAGCGCCGCGGCGGCGCTGACACGGTCCTCGGGCGGGCGGTTCTGGCTCATCTTCCACTTCCCCTCGAGCCGGGTGATCGGCAGCGCCAATCCGATGATCGCCCGCAGCATCCCGCGGACATAGTCGTCGGGCGCGTCATCGACCGCCCAGGGCTTTTCGCGCGACGCTTCCTGACGCTGCGTCAGGCGCGAAACGAGATCGCGCAGCCGCGCCTCGTCGTCGAACCATTGAAGCCGCCCATAAGCGTGGATCGCGACATAGTTCCAGGTCGGCACGACGCGGGGGTTGCGGGCCTTCGACGCGTAGGTCGACGGCGAGACATAGGCATCGGGCCCCAAGAAGATCGCGAGGCTTTCGCCCTCGCCGGCGTGCCGCCATTGCGGGTTGTCGCGCGCGACGTGGCAGAGCAGCGTGCCATAAGGCTTGGGGTCGGGATCGAGCAGCATCGGGATGTGGCTG
>DATJLY010000167.1:0-2631 GCA_035509095.1 Allostellaceae bacterium
AAGACGCTTCAGCCCGAGCCCAGGCCCCCGACCCGACATTGATGAAGACCCTCATGGCCACAGACCACCACCTCGTCCTGAGGAGCGACGCCGCAGGCGGCGCGTCTCGAAGGACATTCCAGAGCGCACGAATGGCGGCGCCCACTGGAGCATGCTTCGAGACGCCGCGCTTGCGCGCGGCCCTCAGCATGAGGGTAGCGGTACGCCGCTTGCTCTTTCTGCGGTGAAGTCCATGGCCAAGGAACGCCTCTACCTGTTCGACACCACGATGCGCGACGGCGCGCTGACGACCGGCGTCGATTTTTCGCTCGACGACAAGCGCCGTATCGCCGCCATGCTCGACCGGCTCGGCATTGATTACGTGGAAGGCGGCTATCCGGGCGCGAACCCGCTCGACACCGAATTCTTCAAGCGCAAGCCAACGCGGCGCGCGCGTTTCTGCGCCTTCGGCATGACCAAGCGCCCGGGCCGCTCGGCCGCCAACGACCCGGGCCTCGCTGGCCTTCTCGCCGCCGAGGCCGACGCGATCGTCTATGTCGCCAAGTCCTGGGACTATCATGTCCGCGTCGCGCTCGGCTGCACCCTCGAGGAAAATCTCGAGGCGATCGCAGACAGCGTTAAAGCCGCGGTCGCTGCGGGGCGCGAGGCGATGGTCGATTGCGAGCATTTCTTTGACGGCTACAAGGCCAATCCGAAATATGCGCTTGCCTGCGCGCATGCCGCGATCGAGGCCGGCGCGCGCTGGGCGGTGCTCTGCGACACCAATGGCGGCACGCTGCCGGACGAGATCGAGCGCATCGTCGGCGAAGTCGCGCGCGTGATCCCCGGAGAGAATCTCGGCATCCACGCCCATAACGACACCGGCAATGCGGTCGCCAATTCGCTGGCCGCCATCCGCGCCGGCGCCCGCCAGGCGCAAGGCACGCTGAACGGCCTCGGCGAGCGATGCGGCAACGCCAATCTCGTCACCCTCATCCCCACGCTGGCGCTGAAGCCGGAACTTGCCGAGCGTTTCGAAACCGGCGTGACGGCGGAGGCTTTGCGCGAGCTGACCCATGTCTCGCGCGCCTTCGACGAACTTCTGAATCGCGCGCCGAACCGGCACGCGCCCTATGTCGGCGCCTCCGCTTTCGCCACCAAGGCCGGCATTCACGCTTCCGCCCTCGCCAAGGATCCGCGCACCTACGAGCATGTTTCCCCCGAGTGCGTCGGCAATCAGCGCGCGGTCCTCATCTCGGATCAGGCCGGGCGCTCGAACCTTTTGGCCGAGCTTGCCCGGCTTGGGGTCGAGGCGAGGCCCGACGATCCGCGCCTCGCGCGCCTGCTCGACGAGGTGAAGGCGCGCGAGGCGCAAGGCTTCGCCTATGAGGCGGCCGACGCATCGTTCGAGCTTCTGGCGCGCGGCGTGCTCGGCGGCGTGCCGGAATTTTTCGTCGTCGAGAGTTTCCATGTCGGGGTCGAGCGCAAGCTGGTTGCGCCCGGCGTCACTTATTCGGCCTCTCAGGCGGTGGTGAAGATTCGCATCGGCGAGGAGCGGCTCATTTCCGCGGCCGAAGGCAATGGCCCGGTCAACGCGCTCGATCTCGCTTTGCGCAAGGACCTCGGCGTTTACCAGAAATACATCGAGGACCTCGAGCTCATCGACTATCGGGTGCGCGTGTTCCAGGGCGGCACCGACGCGGTGACGCGCGTGCTGATCGAGTTCGGCGACGGCGCCGGCGACACCTGGTCGACGGTCGGCGTGTCGGGCAATATCATCGACGCCTCGTTCCAGGCTTTGGTCGACGCGATCACTTACCGGCTCGTCAAGGCCGGCGTCGCGGCCCAGCGAGGCGATTTCCGCTCCATATCGAGGTAGACGTTTTGTAAACCTGGATGTCCGCAGACTTGGCGTCGGCGGATTCGCTTCGCCGACCGCGGCGACAGGCGGCAAGCCCGGCGTTTTTTAAAATGAAGACACGAACTTCGACTGGAGGACTGTGATGCGGATCGGCTCCTGGGCGTTGATTGGCGCAACGGCGATAATGTTTGCGGGGTCTGCTGAGGCGATGCCCACTCCGGCGCCCTACCGTGCGGAGCCGGTCATCACCTTGGCTGCCGGCGGATGCGGGATCGGATTTCACCGCAACGTGTACGGCGCCTGCGTGGTGAACGGGCCGGGTTGGGGCGGCGTTGCGGTCGCGCCGGGATATTACGGCTATGGCGCGCCCGGATATTGGCATGGCGGCTACTATCACGGCGGCGCCTACTATCACGGCGGGGCCTATTATCACGGCGGCGCGTACTATCACGGTGGCGCGTACTATCACGGCGGGGCCTACCACGGGGGAGCCTGGCACGGCGGGGCCTACCACGGCGGGGCCTGGCACGGCGGGGGCTATCACTATCACGGCGGCGCGCACTGGCATGGAGGCGGCGCGCATTGGCATGGAGGCGGTTACCACCGGTGACCGTCCGCTCGGATGAGAGGTCCGCGCAGCCCGGATTTCCATGGGCCGCGATGAACCCGCGCGAATGACGCTCAACGAATCCGCGAGTGCTGCGCGGCGGATCCGTGGTCCTCATCGTTTTCGTCGCCTTATCTTTTCCGTGGCCGCTGATGCTGGCGATGTGCGCGTCGCTTGCGGTCGT
>DATJLY010000168.1:0-2854 GCA_035509095.1 Allostellaceae bacterium
TTGCCGCGCGCGGCCGACGCCTGGCGGCGCGCCGAAAATCCCTTCACGTCGGCAAGCTCGACCGCCAGCTCCATGTTGCGCGCGAAGTCGCCGCAATCATAGTTGAGCCCGCCGAGCGGCGTCTTGTAGGGCATTGCCGCCGGCGCGATCAGGTTCTTGCGACGCAGCTCGATGCGGTCCATCCCGAACGCGCGGGCCGCGTCGTCGATGAGCCGCTCGATGATATAGATCGCCTCGGGCCGGCCCGCGCCGCGATAAGGCGCCGTGCCGCTCATGTTGCTGAAGGCGACGGTCAGATGCGCGTAAGCCGCCGGGATCGCATAGGTGCCGACCACCGCGCCAAGGCTGCCGAACGTCGCGAGCAGGTTGCGGTCCGAGGAAAGATAGGCGCCGATATTGCTGATCGTGCCGACCTTGATGGCCAGAAATTTGCCATCGGCGTCGAGCGCCAGCGCGGCGTCGGCGACCACATCGCGGCCATGCTCGTCGGCAAGCTGCGCCTCGCTTCGCTCGCAGCGCCACTTCACCGGCCGGCCAAGCTTCCGCGCGGCCCACAGCACCAGGCGATGCTCGGGATATTGCCAGCCCTTGGTGCCGAAACCGCCGCCCACGTCGCCCGCGACCACGCGGATCTGCTGCTCCGGCACCTTGAAGATGCTGTTGGCGAGCATCTGGCGCACCCGGTGCGGATATTGCACGTCGGCATAAAGCGTGAAGCGTTCCTCGCGCGGGTCCCATTGGCCGATCGCGCCGCGCGGCTCCATGAACTGGGCATGGACGCGCGTGATGACGTAGCGGCGGTTCAGCACATGCGCGGCCTTGGCGAAGGCGGCCTCGGTCGCGGCCTTGTTGCCGGTCTCGAAGATGTGCGAGACGTTGTCCGGGCATTCGTCCCACACGGCGGGGGCGCCCGGGCTGACCGCGCCCGCCGTCGAGGTCGCCGCCGGCAAGGTCTCGAACTCGATGTCGATCGCCTCGGCCGCGTCGCGCGCGGCATCGAGGGTTTCGCCGACGACGAGCGCGATCGGGTCACCGACATAGCGCACCCGGTCCTTCGCGAGGCCCGGGTGAGGGCGCGAGAAGAGGGGAGAGCCGTCGGCGCGCTTGCGCTGGATCTGCACCGTCGTGGTGCCCAGCTTGTCGGCGGCGAGATCGGCCTGCGTGAAGATGCCAAGCACGCCCGGGAGCGCGCGCGCCGCGTCGAGGTCGAGGCGCACGATGCGCGCATGCGCATGCGGCGAGCGCAGCAAGGTGGCGTGGGCCTGGCCAGGGAGGTTCACGTCGTCGATATAGCGGCCGCCGCCTTGCAGCAGGCGCGGATCCTCGAACCGGCTGACCGATTGACCGATGCCGAACTCACCCATGCCGATCCCCGTCTCTCCTTGGCGCCGACCTCCGAAGGGTAGTCGGCGGGCGCGGCGATGTCATCGCCCAACGCGCGACCGGGCTTCAGCCTGCAGCGTCCCGTCCGCTCTCGGCATAAGGATTGCGGCCCTTGCGGAGCATCATGCGGATCGGCACGCCCGGCAGGTCGAACGTGTCGCGCAGCAGGTTGGTGAGATAGCGCCGATAGCTGTCGGGGAGTTCGCCCGGCTTGCTGGCGAAGAGGGCGAAAGTGGGCGGCCGCACATTGACCTGCGTCGCGTATCTGAGCCGCAGCCGGCGGCCCGCGACGAGCGGTGGCGGATGGCGCTCTTGCGCCTCGGCCAAAAGGCGATTGAGCCGCGGGGTCGGAATGCGCCGGTTCCAGGCCGCCTCGGCTGCTTCGACGGCGGGCATCAGTCGCGCAATGCCGGCGCCGGTCAGCGCCGACACCGTCACGGCCTTGAGGCCGGCAAGCTGCGGAAGCTGGTCCTCGATCGCACCCTTGAGGTGGGCGAGCGTCGCCTGCTTCTCGGCGACGAGGTCCCATTTGTTCGCGGCCAGCACCAGCGCGCGGCCCTCTTCGGCGACGTGTCGCGCGATGACCAGGTCCTGGCGCTCGAGCGGCGCCGTCGCATCGACCACCAGCACGACGATCTCGGCAAAGCGGATGGCGCGTTCGGTGTCGGCCACCGACAGGCGCTCGAGCTTCTCCTCGATCTTGGGCCGGCGCCGCAGGCCCGCCGTGTCGATCACCCTGACGGGCCGGCCGTGCCAACGCATCGGCGTCGCGATCGCGTCGCGGGTGATGCCGGGCTCGGGGCCGGTGAGCATCCGCTCCGCGCCGAGCAGCCGGTTGACGAGCGTCGACTTGCCGACATTGGGGCGCCCCACGATCGCGAGCTGAAGCGGCCGCGCGGAATCGCGCGCCGCTTCCTCGTCGCTTTGGACATCGCCAAGCGGAGCCAGCGCGGCATAAAGCTCGGCCATGCCTTCGCCATGCTCGGCCGAGATCGCGACCAGCTCGCCGAGCCCCAAGGCGAAGGCCTCGAACGCGTCGGCGAAGGCGCGGCCCTCGGCCTTGTTCGCGACCAGGATGATGGGCTTGCCGGCGCGGCGCAGCCGGTCCGCAAAGTGGCGGTCGAGCGGCGTCACGCCCGCGCGCGCATCGACCACGAACAGCACCGCGTCGGCGTCGGCGAGCGCTTGCTCGGTCTGCGACTGCATGCGCTGGGTAAGGTCGCCCGCCGCCGCTTCGTCGAGACCGGCGGTATCGATGATGCGAAAGCGCAGGCCGCCCAGCGCCGCCTCGGCCTCGCGCCGGTCGCGCGTCACGCCGGGCGTATCATGAACGAGGGCCAGCTTCTTGCCGGCCAGCCGGTTGAACAAGGTCGACTTGCCGACATTGGGCCGGCCGACGATCGCGACAGTGAAATTCATGCGGTCAATCTATGAGCGGACTCAGTCGTCACGCCGCACCTTAGCATCGCGC
>DATJLY010000169.1:0-9510 GCA_035509095.1 Allostellaceae bacterium
CGGTATCCTGCGCGGCGTGGTGCGATGGTTCGATCAGCGCACGCGGCGCGGCGCCTTGCGCCTTCCGGGCCTGAGCGGCGACGTGCCGATAGAGACCGGCCTGCTCGACGAGATGGCGATCCACCGTCTCTACAAGGGGCAAGAGATCGAGGCGACGCTGAGCGAGGATTTGGCGCCGCGCGTGGTACGGCTTGCCGTTCCCGGCGGTATCGCGCAGCAGAACACGGTCGGCGGCATGGTGCGTGGACGGCATGCCAAGCCCGTCGTCGTCGAGCTGAAACGAGAGGCGCTGCGCCGAGTGGCGGCTCGCGCCGAGGCGGAATCGCTTCTGGGGCGCGGCAGGAACCGCTAGGCGGCACGTCTGGCGCCAGGGCCGCCAGTGGCGCTAGAATGCGGCCATGCCTGAATCTGCGCTCATCGTCGGCGCCGGCAGCGGCTTGAGCGCCGCTCTTGCGCGCCTTTTCGCCAAGAATGGGATGCGTGTCGCACTGGCGGCGCGCAACACGGATAAGCTTGCCGCGCTTGCCGCCGAGGTCGGCGCCCGCGTCTTCACGTGCGACGCGGGCAAGCGGGCCGACGTCGAAGCGCTTTTCGGCGCGGTGGGCGCCCCTCTGGACGTCGTCGTCTTCAATCCGAGCGCGCGAGCCCGTGGTCCGATCGCCGATCTCGATCCCGACGACGTGCAGCGGGCGCTTCTGGTCACATGCTTCGGCGGCTTTCTCGTGGGCCAGCAAGCCGCCCGCGCGATGCTCGCGCAAGGTCACGGCTCGATCCTGTTCACGGGCGCATCCGCCAGCGTCAAGGGATACGCCCGGTCCGCCCCTTTCGCGATGGGCAAGTTCGGACTGCGCGGTCTCGCTCAAAGCATGGCGCGCGAGCTTGCGCCAAAGAACATCCATGTCGCGCATTTCGTGATCGACGGCGGTATCGGCCGCGCAGGCGATCCGCGCGGGGCCGAGCGCGGGCCGGACGGAATGCTCGATCCCGACGCGATAGCGGCAAGCTATCTCGCCGTCCACCGCCAGCATCGCAGCGCCTGGACATGGGAGATCGAGCTTCGGCCCTGGCTGGAGAATTTCTGACGTCCCGCGTCGGACCGTCTCGATGATCCTCCGCAAGAACCTGCGCGAGGTGATAGAACGCTCGCTGCGAAGCACCACGGTGCTCGATGTCGGCGGCTGGTATCTGCCGCTGAACGTCGCGACCCACGTGCTCGACATCCATCCTCACGGCACGCGCGGCGCGGCGCTCGATCCCGAGAACGCCGAGCGATTCAGTGCGACCACTTGGCACATTCACGATGCCTGCGTCGCGCCGTGGCCCTTTCCCGACAAATTCTTCGACTTCAGCTTTTGCTCCCATTTGCTCGAAGACGTGCGCGACCCTCTGGCGGTCGTCCGCGAGCTCAGCCGCGTCGCCAAAAGCGGCTATGTCGAGACCCCCTCGCGCGAACGGGAGATTTTCGCCAAGGACCGCTGGGCGGCGCTGTCCGCCCGCATCGGAAGGCCGCCGGAAGTGGGCTTCTACCATCATCGCTGGTTCGTCGAGGCGGAAGGGACGCATCTTCGCTTCCTCGCCAAGACATCGGAGCTGCTGCGCGACCCTGGCTACTACATCACGCGATCGAGCCTCGGTCGGAAGCTGCGCGAAGAGGAAAGCGGGCTCGGCATCTTCTGGGATGGCGCGATCACCGCGGACGAGACGATCATCGTCGACGCCGACGAGGCACGGCAAGACCTGCGCCGTTTTCGCGACATCGTGCTGACCCGCTTGCGCTGACGCCTCGACCGATGCAACGACTGGAACGCCGCCGTCGAGACCGCCGCAATGCCACCTCGCTGGTGCTCGACCCCTATCGCCGCAATGTGACCTCGCAAAATGGCGAGGACGGCATCATCGCCCGCATCTTCGACGTGATCGGGACGACCAACCGGTGGTGCGTCGAGTTCGGCGCGTGGGACGGAAAGCTGCACAGCAATACCTGGACCCTCATCCGCGACCAGGGTTGGACCGGGGTCCTCATCGAAGGCGAGGCGGACCGGTTTGCCGATCTCGAGAAGGCCTATGCGGATTGCGGCGCGAGAACCCACCTCATGCGCCGTTTCGTCGGGCTCGACCCCGGAAACCGGCTCGACGATCTGCTGTCGCAGGTCAGCACGCCCGAGGAATGCGATCTGATCTCGATCGATATCGACGGCAACGATTGGCACATCTGGAATTCGCTCACGACATTCCATCCCAGGGTCGTCGTTATCGAATGCAATCCGTCCATCGAGAACGATATCTATTTCGTCCAGCACTATGGCCCCTTGGTGCATCACGGCGCCTCGATGCTCGCCCTCGTCGAACTCGGCCGGTCGAAGGGTTACGAGCTCGTGGCATCGACCGGGGTCAACGGCTTCTTCGTTCGGACGGACTTGTTCGCGGCGTTCGGCATTTCCGACAATTCGATCGACGCGCTCCACGACACGCGCGACCTCCAGATACAGCTCTTCCAGGGTTATGACGGAACGCTCTTCGCCGCCGGCGACCTTAAGCTACATTGGCATGGACGCGCGCTGACGCAGGAGGATTTTCAGGTGCTGCGTCCCATTGACCGGCGCTTTCCCGGAACCAGGCGCCGGCGCTGGTGGCGGAGCTTTGGCGGATGACGGCGCCGCTCCCCGGCGTGAGCTACATCGTCACGGTCTACAACAAAGCGCGCTATGTCGAGGGGGTCGTGCGCGCGCTCACGGCCCAGGAGGGCGGTTTCGAGCGCGAATACGTGCTGGTCGATGACGGCTCGACCGATGGTTCGGCCGAGATAGCGGCGCGCCTCGTCGCCGAAATCCCCCGAGCGCGCCTCATCCGCCAGGAAAATCGCGGGCCGTCCGTGGCCGTCAATCGCGGGCTTAAAGAGACCTCGATGCCGTTCACGCATATCGTTGACGGCGACGACGTGGTCGCTCCCTATGGCACCAGGATGCTGCTCGAGGCGGCGCTCGCAAGCGGGTGCGGCGCGGTCTATGGCCGCAACGATTGGTACCGCTCGGGGTCCGAGCCGCATTTTCCCGAACCGCCCGCACAAGTGACGGTCACGCCGCTCAACGATACGCTCTACACCGTCATCCGCATCGGTCACGCTGGCGGCAGCACCTACATCGTGGACACCGCCCTGTTCAAGCGCGCCGGCGGCTGCGACGAGCGCGTCTTCGTGCAGGACCACTCGATCTCGCAGCGAATGGCGCTCGTGACGAAGATCGGTATCGTCGATCATCTGGTCTGCATGGGCCCTGCCGACGAGCCCGGACGGATCATGAAGAACCCGGCGCAATTGCAGCACGATCAGTCGCTCTCGGCACTCCTCATCTTGCGTGATCATCCCGAACTGGCGCACCGCATCCGCCGGTTGGTGCAGAAGCAGGTGACCGGGAGGGCCTGGAAATATGCCGCCCGGCACAATGGCGCCTCGGTGACATCGCGCTTTTTCTGGCTGTTCCTGGCGGCACGCCTCCCGCTCGTGAAGTTGGGGGACGAGATGCTGCAATCGACGCTCGCGGCGTTCCGACGCAGCGATAACGTGCGGCTCATGCCGACCGCCGTCGCAGAAAGCGTGGCAGGAGCGAGCGTGGGCGCGCCGTCGGCGCTCCAAAGCGCCGCCAGAAATCGTCCGTAGCCCACGGATCATAGGGCTCGAAGGATTCCCCCTCTATCGATGCGATGAACGTGCGTTGCCGTGGCGGGGCGAGAAGCGCCGCCATGTGCGAGAAACTGCTGTTGCAGACCGCGAGCAATTCGGCTTGCGCCATGATCTCGAAATCGGCGAGAAAGCGCGGCTCGGGCATTTCGGCTTCGGCATCGGTCGCGACAAGCGGCGAATAGGCCGCAAAGGCCGGAAGCACGGCGTCGCGATCGTCGGTCGCGACAAACAGCACCGGGTTCTCGAGCGTAGGCCAGATTTGCGCGAGCCAGCGCAGGTACCACGCCTCCGGGATCGGACGGAACCAGGGCTTCTGCGATCCATAGAGGATGTAATCGCCGCGTCGCACATGGATCGCGACCAGCGTCGTCCCTGGAGGACGATGCCGCTCGAGCCAGCGGCTTATCGGCTCGCGCCAAGGCGGCAAGGGAGCAAAGAGACGTCGCAGAAACGCTCGATGCGCCCGCCAGCAAGGCGGCGGATTCTGGAAATACCCCCAGAAATCGACATTGACCGGGGGCCGCGGATCGGTCCAAAGCGCGAGATCACGCACCGACCATTGATCGCCCTTGACCATGGGAAGCTCGCGCGCGATCGGACGGCGCGCGAACCCATAGACATCCTCGCCGATCCAGGCCGGCGTCTCTACCGCGGCATCGTTGCGCAGCCCATAAAGCCTCAAAAAGGAATATTGAAACAGTTGATTCGCGAAGCCGGCGTTATGCCCAAGATTGGACATGGCGATGACCGACTGCGCACCCTCGCCTGCCACGCTCGGATTGGCGAGGAGCGCGGACTGGACATAGACCGAGACCTCTTCGCGCGGCGGGGTTATCGAAAACAGCCCCCGGTCAAACAAGGCGCGATGGATGTCCGCGCGTCTCGCGGCCGGCGCGCCGACGATGAGCGCCGCGGCAAACGGGCCGCTCGGACAGGCGGCGTCCAACTCGGCCATGATGCCTCGCCGCCACCCGAGAATGGCGACCGCTGGATCGGCGATCGGCTGTCCCGCGGCGATCGGCGCTATGCCGACGCGGCGCAGCGCGTCGCGTACGTCCGTGAGTTCCGCTCCCAGCAGAACCGCGGTGCGGACCGATATCGCTTGCGCGCGTGCCAGCGTCACGCACGCATTGAGGATCGCATCGGCCGGTTCCATTCCGCCGCTCTCTAGCCGTTCGGCTCGCCTGGCGGCAAGGCGTCGACTACAATAATGGCTCTTGGCGACGAGGAATCGGGCATTGGACGGCGTTGCGTATATCGTCACGGTTTTCGACAAGCGGGCCTATCTGCCGCGCGTGACCGATGCGCTGCGGCGTCAGTCCGGTGCGTTCGAGCGCGAATTCATCTTCGTCGATGACGGGTCAAGCGACGGGTCGGCCGATCTTCTCGCCGCGTTGACCCGGGGCTGGTCCGATCGAGTCGTGATCCTGCGCCAGGAAAATCGCGGCGCCTCGGCTGCGACCAATCTGGGCGCTGCGCGCGCGAGGTTTCCCTGGCTGAAGCTCGTCGATGGCGACGACCTGCTGGTTCCTGATGCGACGGCGCGTCTTATCGCCGCGGCGACCGAGACCGGCCAGTCGCTCGCCTATGGCGAGCTCGGAACCTATCGCTTCGACAATCCCGACCCGCTCAAGGAACAATTCACGCTGCCGCCCTATCGGACGGAGGCGGACGGGCTGGCCCGCTTCATTCGCAACTGTCCCTGCAATTCGAGCACGATCCTCGTGTCGAGCGAACGATATTGGGCCGCGGGCGGGTGCGACGAGCGGCTTGTCTCTCCGGACCAGGCACTGTTCCTGCGCCTTTTCGCCAAGGGCGGCGCCGCGTATATCCCCGGACCGGTGGCGCTCGTCCCCGACAAGGCGCCGCGCCGGCTTTCCGAGCAAACCGGTCGCAGCCGATACGAATCGGTGCTGGCTCTCTACTATCTTGTAACCGAGACCAGCGGGCTTCATCGCCGCTATGTCGCGCGGGCCTATCGTCGCGCGATGTCGCGTGCCTGCCGCTTTCACCGCGCGCATCGCGGCTCGCCGCTGTCGCGGCATCTGCTGCGCTATCTCGCGAGCATGATCCGCGTCCCGGCGGCGCCGGGACCGCAGATCTACCGCGCGCTCGGAGCCTTTACCGAGGACGGATCGAGCGAGCGACCGTCGAGCTGGAAACCCGGCGCTCTCCGGGCTCTGGAGGGCAGCCGCGCCGACGAGCCCTTGCGCACCGCCGCCAAGGCGTGATCGACGCATGTGCGGCATCGTCGGCTTCTTCGATCCGGACCGGCGCGTCGATCCGGCACACTATGACGACATCGCGGGCGCGATGGCCGATCGGGTGGCGCATCGCGGACCCGACGACCGCGGCGTGTGGTCCGACCGCGAGGCGGGGATCGCCCTGGGATTCCGCCGTCTTTCCATTCTCGATCTGTCGCCGGCGGGAGCACAGCCCATGGCTTCCGCGGACGGCAACCTCGTGATGGTCTTCAATGGCGAGATCTACAACCACCACGATCTGCGGCGCGCGCTCGAGCCGCACCCGTGGCGCGGCCACAGCGACAGCGAGGTGCTGATCGAGGCGATCGCGCGCTGGGGCATCGCGGCGACGCTGGCGCGCGTCAACGGCATGTTTGCAATCGCCATATGGGACCGCCGCACGCGGCAGCTTTTCCTCGCGCGGGACCGGCTCGGCGAGAAGCCGCTCCACTATGGCTGGGTTGGGGGCGTGCTGCTCGTGACGTCCGAGCTGTCGGCGTGCGCGGTCCATCCCGCGTGGACCGGGTCGTTGGACCGCAACGCGCTCGCGCTCTTTCTCGCGCACGGCTTCGTGCCGGCTCCTTGGACGATCTATGAAGGCTTGCGCAAGCTCCCGCCGGGCACGTTGATCGAGTTCGGCGGGACGGAGCGCAATGGCATTTTCCGCTCCTATTGGTCCGCGTCCGAGCGAGCCGCCGCGTCCGCCGCGTCACCGTTCCAAGGCACTATCGAGGATGCCGCCGACGCTCTGCAGACCTTGGTCGACGACGCCGTCTCATTGCGCATGGAAGCCGATGTTCCTCTCGGCGCGTTTCTCTCGGGCGGGATCGACAGCTCGACTGTTGTGGCTGCGATGCAGGCGGCGCGCCGCGGGTCGGTGCGAAGCTTCTGCATCGGTTTTTCGGACGACAAATATGACGAGGCTCCCTTCGCCGAGACCGTCGCGCGCCATCTCGGCCTGGACCATACGACGCTTCGCGTGAGCGAGGCCGAGTGCCTCGAGGTTTTGCCCCACGTCGCGCGGATCTATGACGAACCTTTTGCGGACATGTCGCAGCTCCCGACCATGGTTCTGTGCCGTCTCGCCCGGCGGCATGTCACGGTCTGCCTTTCGGGCGATGGCGGCGACGAGCTGTTCTGCGGCTATCGCCGGTACACGGCGGCTGCGGCGGCATGGCGGCGCGTCGAAGGGTTGCCGCGACCGTTGCGCGATCTTGCGGGAGGTGCCGCCCGCGTGCTTGCCGGGAACGAGTGGCGGGCGGCACGGCGCTTGCGGCGATTGGCCGAGCGTCATGCCTACGCCGGCCCGGAAAGCCTCTATCGCGACTATCTGACCACGTGGCGGCCGAATGATGGGCTCGCACCGGGTCTTTCGCGCGCGCCGAGCCAATTCGACGCGCCGATCGACGACGGTCTGCCCTCGCTCGAGCAGAGCTTCATGCTGCGCGATACGATGACATATCTGCCGGATGATTTGCTGGTGAAGATCGATCGGGCCAGCATGGCCTGCGGACTTGAAGTGCGGGCGCCGCTGCTCGACCACAGGATCGCGGAATTCGCGTGGTCGCTGCCGCCGGCGCTTGCGATATCCGAGGGCGGCAAGCGCGTCTTGAGAGAAGCGCTTTACCGCCGTGTGCCACGTGCGCTCGTCGACCGGCCCAAGCAAGGGTTCGAGCCGCCGCTCGCGCGCTGGCTCAGGGGCGGCCTCAAGGACTGGGCCGACGACCTTTTGAGCCCGGAGCGGTTGCGCCGGCACGGCATCGTCGCACCGTCGGTCATTGTCCAGCGCTGGACCGCGCACCGGGCAGGACGGCGCAACTGGGCCCGGGCGATCTGGCCGGTGCTGGTGCTTGAAGCGTGGCTCGCCGAGCGGGATCGGACGCCATTGTCTCGCACCGGCCGCGCCGCTTAGCATAGCGCCATGTGCGGTCGCTATCTCAATCGAACACCGGCGTCGGAGACGGCGCGGATCTTTGGCACGACCAATGCCGTGCCGACCTATCCGCCCCGCTTCAATTTGTCGCCGACGGAAACGGTGCTGACGGTGCGGTTCAATCCTGATGACGGTCGACGGCACCTGGAGCCGATGCGATGGGGTCTGATCCCGGTCTCGGCGAAGGACCGCTCGGCGGGCAACAAGATGTTCAACGCGCCGTGCGAATCGATCGCCGAGACGCCGGCGTTCCGAGACGCGTTCGCCAAAAAGCGTTGCCTCATTCCGGCCGATGGCTTTTACGAATGGAAAAAAGCCGCGTCCGGCAAGGAGCCCTATGCCATCCTGCCGGCAGAAGGAGAGGCCTGTTTCGCCTTCGCCGGCCTGTGGGAACGGTGGCGCGACCCGTCAACACAAGAGACCGTGCGTAGCTGCACCATCATCACGTGTCCGTCGAACACCGTGATGGAGCCGATCCATGATCGGATGCCCGTGATCCTGGACCGCGCGTCGTGGCCCCTCTGGCTCGGCGAGCAAAACGGCAAGCGGCAGGACATTCTTAAGCTGCTGAAGCCCTCGCCTCCGGCGGGCATGCGCGCATTCCGGATCGGACAGCGGGTCAACAATGTGCGCAATGACGACGCGGCACTGATCCTGCCGGAATGACGCGAACCCAAGCTGCGCCGCGGCGCCGCGCCCTGACCTGGCGCGCGACCTTGCTTGCCCTTGCCGCGGGCGTATTGGCGCCTGTCGGCGTGATCGACCCGCTGGCGATCGCGCCGCTCTTCGCGGTCTTGGCCTTGGCGCTCCTATTGCTTGGCCGAAACGGTCTGCTGGAACCGCTCCGTCAGCTTTGGCCGGCGGCGCTCTTGTTCCTGCTCCTTGCCATTTGGGCGACGCTTTCCTCCTTCTGGTCGATCCTGCCGCGACATAGCCTGCTCGAAGGGCTCCGCCTCGCCGCGATTTTCGCCGGCGGGCTGGTGTTCGTTGCCACGCCTCCAACGCTCACGCTGCACGAGCGGCGCGCGGTTGCGGTCGCGGCCGCGATCGGTCTCGGCATTGCGGCCTGCTGGCTGCTGGTGGAGGGGCTGAGCGGCGCAGCGCTTTCCCGGCTCGTGCTGCGGCACGAGGTAGCCGTGTGGCACTACCACCGCGGCGCGACCGTGCTTGTCCTCGCCTTGTGGCCGGTGCTGGCCGGCGCGGACTGGCGACCCCTTTATCAGCGGATCGCATTCCTGCTGGTCGCGGGTTCGGCGGTTCTGATCATCGGGAGCGGGACCGCGACGTTGGCGCTTGGCGCCGGGCTCGTCGCCTTTGCCGTCGCCTGCTGGGCGCCGCGATTGACCGCCATCGCGCTCGCCGCCGGGCTCGTCGCGACGGCCACAATCCTGCCCATGGCGCTTCCCCGGTCGGAGACGCTGGTGGCGATGCGCCAGGAAGCGCCTTGGATCAAATGGTCGGGCATGCATCGCTTGCTGATCTGGCGCTTCACGTCGGACCGCATCGCCGAGCGCCTGCTTCTCGGCTGGGGCATGGACGCCTCGCGCGACATACCCGGGGGCAAGACCCACCTGGCTCAGCGCTTTCCCGAGGCCGGGCTGCCCGATGACGCGGAGGCGCTGCCGCTCCATCCGCACAATGCGGCGCTTCAGTGG
>DATJLY010000170.1:0-4591 GCA_035509095.1 Allostellaceae bacterium
GTCGCATCGCGCGATGCGACCGGGCTCGGCAATCCGTCCGCTTGGCTCGCACTCGAGCGCAAAGGGCTCATCCTGTCGCGCTATCCCTACGAGGCGGTGCTGACCAAAGCGGGCCTTGCCTATGACACGGGGCTTGCCGACACGATCCTGCACCACGCCGATCACTGATCGGCGCTGGCGCCGCTACCAGCGGAAACCGGCGGCGACCGCGAGCGGCGCTTCGCCGGCTTCGGCAAGCGCCGTTTCGAGCGCGTCTTCTCCAGGCAGCGTCCCCGACCGAAGCCCGAATTCCTCGGCATGGATGCCGCCGACGATCCACACCGCGTCGATCCCGGCGGCGCGCGCGCCGGCGATGTCGGTGCGCAAGCTGTCACCTACCGCGAGGACGCGGCGCCGCCGCGGCGTGCCGAGCAGCGCGAAGGCGCGCTCATAGACCGAGGCATAGGGCTTGCCGTGCCAGCGCACTGTGCCGCCCAGAGCTTCATAGCGCTGCGCCAACGCACCGGCGCAGATGACGCGCCGTCCGCGATGGATCACCACAAGGTCGGCATTGGCACAGATCATGGGCATGCGCTTTGCGACGCCGTCGCGCAGCACCGCTTCATAACCCTCCACCGTCTCATCCCAGCCCCAAGGGCCGGTGTTGAGAATGAAGTCGGCGTCGGCGACGGTCTTCGCCTGAGTGATGGGCAACCCCTCGATCATGCCGAAATCGCGCTCGGGCCCAAGCAGATAGCAGCGCGGGCCCAGCGCCGCGTAGAACGGGTCGCCGCGTTGGTCGAGATGCTGCCATACCTCTTCGCCCGACGAATGGATCGCGCGATACGAGGCATCGGGGATGCCGATCTCGGTCAGCCGCGCGGCGATCGGCGTCACGCGGCGCGGCGCGTTCGACAGCAGCACCACGGGCTTTCCCGCTGCCTTGAGCCGTTCGAGCGCGTCGATCACGCCGGGATAGGGCGCGTTGCCGTCATGCACGACGCCCCACAAATCGAGAATAACCGAATCATAGTCGGCGATGATCTCGCCGACGCCGCCGATGACGTGGACGCTCATGCCGGCAGGGAATGCGCCGCGGCGCCCACCGCCGCCGAGATGCTCGGCAAGCCGTCCCGCGCCAGATACTCGGCAAGCTCGCTGCGAATGCGCTGCACGAGGCCCGGCCCGTGATAAACGAGCGCCGTGTAGAGCTGAACGAGGCTCGCGCCGGCGCGGATCTTGGCATAGGCGTCGGCGCCCGACGCGATGCCGCCCGTGCCGATGAGCGGCACCTTGCCGTCGGTCAGCCGGTACATCTCGCTGAGGAGCGCGGTCGACGGCTTGAACAGCACCGGCCCGGTAAGCCCGCCGGGCTCCGGCGCGTGACGGCTCTTGAGCGACGCGGGCCGCGCCACGGTCGCATTCGCGACGATGAGCCCGTCGATGCCCGAATTAAGCGCCACCAGGGCGATATCGGCGCGCTCTTCCGGCGTCAGGTCGGGGGCGATCTTCAGCAATAGCGGCGGCGGGTCGCGCGAGACCGAGGCCTGCCGTGCCGCCATCACGCGCTCGACAAGGCGCGCGAGCGCGCTTTTGCGCTGAAGGTTCCTGAGGCCCGGCGTGTTGGGCGAGGAAACATTGATGGTGAGATAGTCGGCAAGCGGGGCCAGCATCGCCACGCCCTGAACATAGTCGCCGATATCGTCCTGCGTGTCGCGGTTCTTGCCGATATTGGCGCCGACGATACCGCCTCTGCCGCGCCGTGCGCGAAGACGCGCCGCCACCGCGGGCAATCCTTCGCTGTTGAAGCCGAACCGGTTGATCAGCGCGTGATCCTCGACCAGGCGGAAGAGACGCGGCCGCGGATTGCCGGGCTGCGGGCGCGGCGTCACGGTGCCGGTCTCGACAAAGCCGAAGCCGAAGCCCAGCATGGCGTCCGGCACCTCCGCATGCTTGTCGAAGCCCGCGGCGAGGCCGATGGGATTGGGAAAATCGCGCCGCCACAGCCGCACGCCGAGGCTCGGCGGATCCTCGCCCGGATCGCGCGGCGCAAGCCCCGCGGCGAGCGCCTTCACGGTCATGCGATGCGCCGTCTCCGGCGGAAGCGCGCGCAGGAGCGGCAATGCGAGATCGAACAGGGCGGTCATGTCCAAAACGCTACCCCTCGGCGATGCGGCGGGCAAGACCGTCGCTTTGGAAAGCAACATGCAAAAAGGGAATCCGTTAACGCGTTGTCCGAAACGTGACACGCTGACAGGCGCGAGCAACTGCCAATGCACGAAAAAGTGGCGGCGCAAGCGAATTGCCGTTTCCCGGGCGCACCCTCTATACCCAACAGGCCATGCATCCGGCCGATATCGTGCCTCGTGAGATTGCGGTGCCCGCGGTGCCGACGCTCGTCGCGGGCGCGGGCGCGGCAGTGTGGCTTTCGCCTGACGGAGAGATCGCGCATTTGCGCTTCGAAGAGGCGGCGCGCCGCGCGCGGGCCGAGGCGCCGCTTCTGTGCCATGCGCGCGCAACCGCGCGGCGCCTCGGCGTGCTGCCGTTTCCCTCGCTCGACATCCTCGAGCTTCATGCCTTTGTGCGGCCGGCCCGGTTCTGCCTGCCGACGCCGCGCGGGCTCGCGCGGGCGCTGGGGATCGAGGTGCCATCGGGCGATCTTGCCTCTCATGCGGCGAGCCTGCGCGAGGCGGCGCGGCTGCTTCTCCTGGAGCTTGCGGAAGGCGAGCCCGATCCCGACGCCGCGGCGATCGTGCAGGCGATGGCGCGTGGCGGGTGGAGCTGGGCCGGCGCGGTGCAGGCGGCGCTCCCGCGCTGCGAGACGACGACCGCTCCGGCCGGGCTCGCGCAATGGCGCCGTCTTGGGGAATGGGCCGAGTTCGCGCCCGAGCCATCGCCCGGCAACATCCCGGTTGAGGCGGACGAGGCGCGCGCCCGTCTTGCGGCGTTGCTGGGCCAAGGCGCCGAGGCGCGCCCGCAACAAGCCGATTACGCGGCGGCGGTGAGCGCCGCCTTTCTGCCGCGCGAGCGCCCGGGCGAGCCAAACATGGTGCTGGCCGAGGCCGGGACCGGCGTCGGCAAGACGCTCGGCTACATCGCGCCCGCGAGCCTATGGGCCGAGAAGAATGAAGGCGCGGTGTGGGTGTCGACCTTCACGCGCAATCTTCAGCATCAGATCACGGGCGAGCTCGACCGGCTTTATCCCGAGCCCGCGGTGAAGGAACGCCGCGTCGTGTTGCGCAAGGGGCGCGAGAATTATCTCTGCCTCCTCAATTTCGAGGACGCGGTGGCGGGCCTTCCGATGCGGCCCTATGACGCCGCGCCGTTGGGTCTGATGGCGCGCTGGATCGGTGCCACGCGCGACGGCGACATGGTCGGCGGCGACATGCCCGGCTGGTTTCCGGATGTGGTCGGCCGCGCGCCGTCCTTGGGGCTTGCCGACCGACGCGGCGAATGCATCCACAGCGCGTGCCCGCATTATCATCGCTGCTTCATCGAGAAGAGCGTGCGCCGCGCCCGCCGCGCCCGCATCGTCGTCGCGAACCACGCGCTCGTGATGGTCCAGGCTGCGCTGGGCGGGCTCGACGACAGCACGCTTCCGGCCCGCTATGTGTTCGACGAAGGCCATCACGTGTTCGACGCCGCCGACGGCGCCTTCTCGCTCGAGCTGTCGGGCCGCGAGGCGGCGGAGCTTCGGCGCTGGCTCGTGGGATCGGAAGAGCGGGGCCGCTCGCGCGCGCGGGGCCTCCGGCGCCGGCTCGAGGATCTGGTGCTGGGCGATGAAGCGGCCGAACGGGCGCTTGCCGCCGTGTCGCTCGCCGCGCGCGTGCTCCCGGGCGAGGGATTTCTGCGCCGCATCGTCGATGATCGGCCGGAAGGCGAATGCGAGATTTTCCTCGCCCTCGTGCGCCGGCAGGTCCTGGCGCGCGGCTCGGACCGCACGCAAGGCTACAGCCTCGAGACCGAATTGAGGCCGGCGCTGCCGGAGCTCGCCGCAAGCGCGCACGCGCTCGCCCAGCGCCTTGGCGCGATCACCGCGCCGATGCGGCAATTGGCGGAGCTGTTGGCGAAGCGCCTCGACGACGAAGCGGCGGCGCTCGAGACGCCCGAGCGCGTGCGGATCGAGGCGGCGGTGCGCAGCCTTGTCCGCCGCGGCAAGGTGGAGCTTGGCGGCTGGCGGCGCGCGCTCCTGGAAGTCGACAAGGAAGCGGCGCCCGAGTTCGTGGACTGGCTGACGCTCGAGCGCGTCGATGGGCATGAGATCAATGTCGGTCTGCGTCGGCATTGGGTCGATCCGATGCGCCCCTTTGCCGACATGGTGGCAAAGCCGGCGCACGGCGTGCTCGTCACCTCGGCCACGCTCACCGACGGCAGCGGCGATCCGCTCGCCGACTGGCAGGCGGCCGAGGCGCGCACCGGCGCGCGGCATCTGGCCCGCCCGGCGCTCCGGGCGCGCGTGCCGTCGCCCTTCGACTATGCGGCGCAAACGCGCGTCTTCATCGTCACCGACGTGCGGCGCGAGGATATGGGCCAGGTGGCGGCCGCTTTCCGCGAATTGATCTTGGCGTCGGGCGGCGGCGCGCTCGGCCTCTTCACCGCGATCCAGCGTCTG
>DATJLY010000171.1:0-3059 GCA_035509095.1 Allostellaceae bacterium
GAAGCCGGGCCGGCCAAGGCGCCGGAGCCCAAGGAGGCCGCAGGTGCGGCCGCCAAGCCCAAACCCGAGCCCGAGAAGCCGGCCGAGCACGTTCAGCGTCCGCCCGAGCCAAAGAAGCCCGAACCGCCTCGGCACGCCGAACCGCCCCGGCCCCAGATGGCGGCGCGGCCGTCCGCGCCCGAATCGGGCCACAACCTGGAACGTACCGATCTCGCGTCGGAGGCCACCATTCACCCGATCGTGATGCCGAAGCCGGTCTACCCGGAGATCGCGCTTCAATTGCACGAGGAGGGCGTCGTCTACTTGGTCGTTTCAATCGGCGCGGATGGCGTACCCAAGGACATCAAGCTGTTTCAGAGCAGCGGCTTCGGCAGCCTCGATCAGGCCGCGGTCGCTATGATGAAGAAATGGCGGTTCGCGCCGCCCACGCGGAACGGCAAGACAGTCATGACCACGGTCAACGTGCCCGTGGAATTCAGGCTGAAGCATGAGGCCCCGGGTGGCTGACGAGCTTTCGCCAAGAGGTCGACCCATGCCCATCGATATCGCGACGGTCGAGCAGTTCGTGCGGGACGCACCGCGCGACGTCGAGCTCTACAAGGCGTGCCGCAGCTACGTCTGGCGGTTCGATGGCGAGAACGATCCCGAGCCGGCGACCAACGGCGAATGGCGCACCTTGGCCGAGTTCATGCCGCAGTGCCGCGTGGTGTTCGACGTCGGCGCCAATACGGGGGCATGGAGCGAAACCGTGCTCAGCCTCAATCCGGCGCTCGAGATCCACGCCTTCGAGCCGGCGCGCGACAGCTTTGCCCGACTCGCGGCGAGGCAGCTGCCGCCTCAGGTCCGACGCAACAATGTCGGGTTGGGCGCGGTCGTCGAGCAGCGCACGCTTTTTGCGATCGGCGCCGACACCGAGATGCGCTCGCTCTACCCGCGCGCCGGCTTGGAGGACTACGGGATGCTTCCGACCGCGGGCGAGGCCGTGCCGATCACGACGCTCGACGACTATTGCCGAAGCGCCGGCATCGCCACCATCGACTACCTAAAGATCGACACCGAGGGCCATGATCTGCAGGTGTTGCGCGGGGCGGCGGACCTGATCGGGCGCCGCGCCATCCGTTGCATCCAGTTCGAGTACGGCTCCGCCAACGCCGACTCGCGCGACCTCCTGAAGGATTTCTTCGCGTTCTTCGAGGGCACCCCGTACAGGCTGCACAAGATCCACCCCGAGGGACGTCAGCATTTCGCGCGCTACAACGTTCGGCTGGAGAATTTCCAGTACCAGAATTGGCTGGCGCTGCTCGGCAACCAAGAGGGCGCAGCCGCTTGACGGCGCCGGCCGCATATCGCGCGATCGATCGCTGCCGCATCTGCGGCAACCGCCGCCTCGTGTCCGTGCTGAACCTGGGCGAGCAGTACCTGACGGGCGTCTTCCCGCATGGGCGCGCCCCGCGCCTGACCCGCGGACCGCTCGAGTTGATGCGCTGCGACGGCGAGGACGCCTGCGGTCTCGTCCAGCTGCGCCACTCCTACGATCATGCCGAGCTGTATGGCGCCAACTACGGCTATCGATCGTCGCTCAACGGCTCGATGGTGCGGCACCTCGCGGACAAGGTCGCGAGGCTGCGGCAGCGCGTGAGCCTGACCGCCGCGGATCTCGTGATCGACGTCGGCAGCAACGACGGGACGTTGCTGTCGAACTATCCGGCCGGCGGTCCGGCACTGGTCGGGATCGATCCCACGGCCGCGAAGTTTCGCAGCTACTACCGGCCTGACATCCGCGTCATCGCGGACTTCTTCTCCGCAGGCGTCGTGCGCGCGAATTTTCCCGACCGGCGCGCACGCCTCGTCACGTCGGTCGCGATGTTCTACGACCTCGACGCGCCGCAGGCGTTCGCCGACGAGATCGCCGGCATCCTGGCGGAGGACGGCGTCTGGCATTTCGAGCAGAGCTACCTGCCGTCGATGCTGCATCGGACGTCCTACGACACCATCTGCCACGAGCATCTCGAGTATTACGGCCTCGGCCAGATCAAATGGATCGTCGATCGCGCCGGCTTGAAGATCATCGACGTGTCCTTCAACGACGTGAACGGCGGCAGCTTCGCGGTCAGCGTCGCCCACCGCGACGCGCCTTACCCCGAGGCGCTCGACCAGATGGCCGCCATCATCGTGCAGGAGGCCCAAGACGGTCTGCGGCGAGCAGAAACCTATGCCGCGTTCGCGGCGCGCGTGGTCGAGCACCGCGACCGGCTTCGCGAGACGTTGCGCGACATCAGATCCGCCGGACGCCGCGTCGTCGGCTACGGGGCATCCACCAAGGGAAACGTGATCCTGCAATATTGCGGCCTCACCGAGGCGGACATTCCGTGCATCGGCGAGGTCAACCGGGACAAGTTCGGCTGCGTCACGCCGGGCACCTGGATCCCGATCGTCTCGGAGGCCGAGGCGAAGGCGGATCGGCCGGACTATCTGCTGGTGTTGCCCTGGCATTTCCGCGACAATTTGATCGCCCGCGAGCGCGCCTATCTCGATGGCGGGGGGCGGATGATCTTCCCGCTGCCCGCGATCGAGATCGTCGGTGGCGACGCGGCGACGTGACCGGGGTCGCCCGGATCGTCGCGAAGGGGTTTTCAGCAGCTGCGGCTCGAACGCTCGCTCATGCGCCATAGCCCATCAACGGAAAGAACCGGCCGAGCGCGTTCTCGCACACCTCACGCGCCGCCGGCGGCATCTTGGCACGCCAATTGTCCGGCGCCTCGGTGCTGAGGATGCGCGGGTCGATCGACCATGTCGGCAGCTTTGCCAGCGTGGTGATCGCCGAGAGCGCCGGCTCCGGATCGCGCACCAGATCCTCGATCTTGAGCTCGAGGTAGCGACGTCCCGTGAAATCAAAGCTTTTCTTGAAACGTTCCCATCGAACATAAAGGCTGCGGAGCAACGCTGCCGTGGCCTCGGCGCCGCGCGGTGCCCAGTCCTGCTGCATGAGGGAGTGAAAAACGCCGCGCGGGTCGCGCTTGATGTGGATGATGACCGCGTCGGGGAAAAGTTCCCACAGG
>DATJLY010000172.1:0-3705 GCA_035509095.1 Allostellaceae bacterium
CCTCGTTCTTAACTGCACGAAAGGGCTGGCTGCCGCAGCGAGCCCGCGAACATGACGTCTAGAGGCGCACTTGGAGGCGATCCGCCAGACGCTTGAGCGGCTCGCGCAAGGAAGCATCCTCGCGCCCTTTGGCCAGCATCGCCGTGACCTCGCGCTCGGCCGCGCCAATATCGAGGGTTAGCGTCATCGCCTTCACGGGCCCGATCGAGGCCGCGGATGTCGACAGTTCCCGGTAGCCGATCGCCATCAGAGCCATCGCATCAAGGGTCTCTCCGCCCATCTCCCCGCATAGGGTGACCGGCTTTGCGCGCCGCGCGCCCGCCTCCGCGATTGAGCGTAGCGCCCGCAGGAAACCCACGCTCAAGGGATCGAACCGATGCGAGACCCGACGGTTGGCGCGGTCGACCGCATAAAGATATTGCATGAGATCGTTCGAGCCAACCGACAGGAAGTCCGCCGCGGCGGCCATCTCGTCGATCTGCCACAAGAGCGACGGCACCTCGACCATCACGCCGAGACTGACCGTGAGCGGGGGCTCATAGCCACGGCTTAAGCTCAAGGCCAGCTCGCGGTCGAACATCGCGCGCGCCGCCCGGTATTCGCCGACCGTCGACACCATCGGCGCCATCACTTTGAGTTCCCGGCCTGCGGCGGCGCGGATAAACGCCCGAAATTGCATCCGCAGCAGCGCCGGACGATCGAGCCCGATGCGCAGCGCGCGCCAGCCAAGGGCAGGGTTCTCCTCCTCGAGACCCTTCATATAGGGCAAGAGCTTGTCGCCGCCGATGTCGAGGGTGCGGAAAGTGACCGGCCGGTCGCCGGCGGCGTCAAGGATGGCGCGATAGAGCTCCTGCTGGGCGCCGGGCCTAGGAAAGCGCGAAGCGAGCATGAACTGCAATTCGGTGCGGAAGAGACCGATCGACTTCGCACCGGTCTCGGCAAGGTGCGGCATGTCGACGAGCAGCCCGGCGTTCATGTTGAGGCCAATCGGAACCCCGTCGAGACTGACTGTCGGCGTGTCGCGCAAGGCGCGATACTGCGCCTGCCGCCTTGCGCGCATGCGCGCCTTTTCTGCGTAAGCCGTCTCGAGGTCCGCGGGCGGACGAAGGTGAATCTCCCCGGTGTCGCCGTCGACAATGATCGCGTCGCCCTGTTCGACGATCTCGGAGACATTCGGGATGTCGCTGACCGCGGGAATGGCAAGGGCGCGGGCGACGATCGCGATATGGCTCGATGCGCCGGCCTCCTCAACCACGAGACCGCGCAGCCGCGCGCGATCGTAGTCAAGCAGCGCCGCCGGGCTCATCGCGCGCGCCACAAGGATGGCGTTTTCCGGTAGCTCGTCCGGCAACAGGACCAAGCTCTGGCCCGAGAGTTGATGCAAAAGCCGATTGGCGATGTCGGTCAGGTCATGCAGCCGATCGCGCAGATAGGGGTCGGTCTGGCGTTGCAGCTTGGCGCGGGCGTCGTTGTGGACCCGCTCGACCGCGGCCTCCGCAGTCAGGCCGGAACTCACCGCCTCGCGCAGCCGGCGCAACCAGCCGCGATCGTGCGCGATCATCCGGAAGGCCTCGAGCACGTCGCGGTGCTCGCCGCCGAGGCCGTCGTCGTTGCGGTCGATCAGACTGTCGACCGAGGCGCGCATGGCGCTGATCGCCGTCTCGAGCCGCCTCAGCTCCGATTCCACGTCGTCGGCGACGATCGTTGACACCGTCACCCGCGGCTGGTGCATCACCACATGGCCGAGGCCCAGCCCCTCGGCGATGCCGAGACCCTTCAGCGACATCTGCCGCCGCACGGCGATCTGCGCCCCTTGGGCGGCTATTCCCTGCAACTCCCCGGACGCGATCATCTCGGCGAGCAGCATGGCGGTCGTCTGCAGGGCCTCGATTTCTTCTTCCGAATAGGCGCGTCGAGCGCGGTTTTGCACGACCAGCACCCCGATCGTGGCGCCGCCGCGCAAAACCGGCACCCCAAGGAACGACTGGTAGACTTCTTCTCCCGTCTCTGGTCTGTACGAAAAGGCCGGATGATGCTGCGCGTCGGACAGCGCCAGCGGCTCGGCGCTCGACCCGATGAGGCCGACCAGACCCTCGCCTGGCCGCATGGTGGTCAGGTGGACCGCCTCGCGGTTGAGGCCTTCCGTAGCGAACAATTCCATCGCGCCGTCGGCGCGCACGACGTAAAGCGAGCAGACCTCGGCCACCATATTCGAGGCGATAAGGACGACGATGCGGTCCAGGCGCGCCTGGGCGGTGACGGGCTCCGCCATCACTTCGCGGAGCCGCCGCAATAACAGACGCGGTCCGCCCGGCGCGCGCATCAACAACGTCCTCTATCGTCACCGGCCGATCGGTCGGCCGACCAAGCCATGCAATGATCACGCCGGACGGAAAGTCTCCCCGGAATGCGCTTCTCGCCCGTTTCCTCTGATGGCTTGGCGGCGGTATAGAAACGAATTAAGAGCGCGGCAAGGTCAGACCGGCGCCCCCTTTTTGGGGTTTCGCCGGCAGCGCCCTTCAGGGCGCCCTAAGCAGCGCCGAAGTTGTCGCAGCCCCGGCCGCGCGGGCGGCGAGGACCTCGTCGAGCCAGTCCGGCCGCATCTCGGGCACTGATGAGAGAAGCAGTTCGGTGTAGGGGTGATAGGGTGGCGAGAAAACGGCCGCGGTGTCGCCGCTCGCGACCACCTTGCCCTTCAGCATGACCACGACCTTGTTGGCGATTCGCTTCACAGTGCCGAGATCGTGGGTAATGAAGAGATAAGCCACTCCCAGTTCGTCCTGCAGCCTCTTCAACAGGCGAAGGATCTCCTCGCCAACCAGCTGATCGAGGGCTGACGTCACCTCATCGCAGATGATCAAATCAGGTTCCGCGGCCAGCGCGCGAGCGATCGACACGCGCTGCTTCTGCCCGCCGGACAATTCGCTGGTCTTGCGGGTGATGAAGGATTCCGGCAGGTCCATCTGCCGCAGCAGTTCGGCCACTCGGGCGCGCACGTCCTGCCGCGACCGGTTGAAATAGAAGGCGATCGGCCTGCCGATCGTCTCGAGCAGGGTGTGTTGCGGATTGAGCGCGACATCGGGCATCTGGTAGATCATCTGCACCCGGCGCAGCTGCTCCTTGGCGCGGTTCTTGAGCCGCGGCGGCAGGCTCGCCCCGTGGAAGCGCACGTCGCCTTCGACACGCGGCAAGAGGCCGGTGACTACGCGGGCCAAGGTCGATTTGCCCGAACCCGACTCGCCGACCACGGCCACCGTGTCGCCCTTGCGCACTGCGAGGCTGACGTCGTCGATGACCTTCGGCTTGCCGGGATAGTTGGCGCTCACGTGGTCGACAGCGAGGATCGGGACCTCTGCGGCGACATTGGCGTCGACGAAATCGTGGCCGGCGACCCGTTCGCTCACCAGCCGGCGCGTATATTCCTCCTTCGGCGCAAGCAGGATTTGCCATGAATCGCCGAATTCAACCATCTTGCCGCCTCTCAGCACCATGATTTGATCGGCGATCTGGGCGACGACCGCGAGGTCGTGGGTGATGTAGAGGGCCGCTGTGCCGTGCTCGCGAATGAGCTTGCGGAAGGCGGCGAGGCACTCGACCTGAGTCGTCACGTCCAGCGCGGTGGTCGGCTCGTCGAAGATGAGCATGTCGGGCTTGGCGACCATCGCCATCGCCGCCATCACCCGCTGGAGCTGTCCGCCGGAAACC
>DATJLY010000173.1:0-2509 GCA_035509095.1 Allostellaceae bacterium
TGTTCGTAAAAGCGCCCGCGCCGCTCGACGCCGATCGTCTCGGCGACGCTGATCTGCACATGGTCGATGTGATCGCGGTTCCAGATCGGCTCGAAAAATCCGTTCGCGAACCGGACCGCCATGATGTTCTGGACGGTTTCCTTGCCGAGGTAATGATCGATCCGGAAGATCTGCTGCTCGGTCAGGACCTTGAGCAGCCGCGCATTCAGTTCTTTGGCGGAAGCGAGACTGTGACCGAACGGCTTCTCGACGATGAGGCGCCGCCAGCGCTTTCCGTCCTGCTCGTCGGCGAGCCCGGCTGCCGCGATCTTCTCCGCGATCGGCCCAAAAAAGCGGTCGCCGACGGCGAGATAGAACAGCACGTTGCCGCCCGTCTTATGCTCGCTTTCCACCGACCGGAGAAGCTTGCCGAGTTTCTCGAACGTCGCTTCGTCGTCGAAATCGCCCTGCATGAACGTCATTTTGGACTGAAGCGCGCGCCAGGACTCCTCGTTGATCTTGCCCTCCTCGCTCGCGCCGCCGCCCGAGCCGGATTTCCGCATCATGTCGGTCAGGTTCTGGCGCCACTTGTCGGTCCCGATGTCATTGTGGTCGACGCCGATCAGCGCGAACGCGTCGGGCAGCAATTTGGTCGTCGTGAGGTTATAGAGCGCCGGAACGACAAGCCGCTTGGTCAGGTCGCCGCCGGCGCCGAAGATCACCATCGCGCAGGGGCCGGCGGGCTTGGCCTGCGATTCCAACTGCGGTGTCTCTTGCGTGCTGGTCATGTCCTCCGGCATCCGTGCGCTCCATCAGGCGGTATGCTTGGCGATCTGTTCGCGGGCGACCTTCACCACGTGCTCGGGCGTGAAGCCGAATTTCTTCAGCAATCCCTTGAGCGGGGCGGACGCGCCGAATGTGTGCATCCCGATCACGGCGCCATGCCGCCCGACATACCGCTCCCAGCCGATCACCGCGGCCTGTTCCACCGCGACGCGGGCATTGATCGCGTCGGGCAGCACCTCTTCGCGATAGGCCCCGTCCTGTTGCTCGAAAAGCTCCCAGGACGGCATGCTGACGATACGGGTCGGAACGCCGGACGCGGCGAGCTCATCGGCGGCCGCGATGCAAAGCGCGACTTCGCTGCCGGTGCCGATCAGGATCACCTTCGGCCGGGCGCCACCGACATCGGCGAGCACATAGGCGCCGCGCGCGACCCCGGATGCGGGGCCAAATCGACCGCGATCGAGCGTCGGCAGCGGCTGGCGGCTCAGGACGAGACAGGCGGGCTGATGCCTGTTCTTGAGGATCGCGCGCCAGGCTTCGGCGACCTCGTTCGCGTCGCAAGGCCGCAGCGTGACGAGCCCCGGCACGGCGCGAAGCCCGGCCAGTTGCTCCACCGGCTGATGGGTCGGCCCATCTTCGCCCACGCCGATCGAATCGTGCGTGAAGATGAAGATCGACGGCAATTCCATGAGCGCCGACAGCCGGATCGGATTGCGCATATAGTCCGAGAAGATCAGGAAGGTCGCGCCGAACGGCCGCAACTTCGCCAGCGCCATGCCGTTCACCACGGCGCCCATCGCGTGCTCGCGGACGCCGAAATGAAAGTTGCGGCCGCGAGGGTCCTTGGGCTGGAAATCACCGGCGCCGTCGAAGGTCAGGAGCGTCTTCGTCGATGGCGCAAGGTCGGCCGATCCGCCCACGAGCCACGGCACGCGCTGCGCGATCGCGTTCTCGACGGCGCCCGATGAATCACGGGTCGCTTTCCCTTTCTCGTCGGCAGGAAAGGTCGGGATGGTCCGGTCCCAATCGGCGGGCAGCTCCCGCACCTGCATCGCCTCGAACTGATGGGCGAGATCGGCGTAAGCCTCGCGATAGCGCCGGAACAGCGTGCGCCATTCCGCGTGCTTTGCCGCGCCGCGCTTGCCGATCCCATCGGCGAAATGCTGATAGACGCCGTCCGGCACCAGGAACTGCGCGTCCTCGGGCCAGCCATAGAACTTCTTCGTCTCTCTGACCTCGTCGGCGCCGAGCGGCTCGCCGTGCGCCGCGGCGGTGTCCTGCTTATGCGGCGCGCCATAGCCGATATGGCTCTCGATGATGATCAGGGTTGGGCGGCTGCGCTCTTGCGCCGCGAGATCAAAGGCGCCCAACACCTCCGGCTCCTCGTTCGCGTCCCGCACATGAAGGACGTTCCAGCCGAATCCCAGAAACCGGGTCGCCACGTCCTCGGTGAAGGCGATCTCGGTGTGCCCTTCGATCGACACGCGGTTGGAATCATAGATCCAGACGAGCTTGTGCAGGCCCAGATGTCCCGCCAGCGAGGCCGCTTCGCTCGAAATGCCCTCCATCATGCAGCCATCGCCGCACTGGGCATAGGTGCGCCAGTCGACCACGGGATAATCCGGACGGTTGAAATAGGCGCCAAGCCACCGCTCCGCGATCGCGAGCCCGACGCTCATCGCCACGCCTTGGCCGAGCGGTCCCGTCGTCGCCTCGACGCCGGTCGTGAGATGGTATTCGGGAT
>DATJLY010000174.1:0-14762 GCA_035509095.1 Allostellaceae bacterium
CACGCCCGGCCATGACGACACTAACAGGAATACCGCCACTCATGAAGATCAACGCCATCGATGTCAAACCCGGCAACGTGCTGGAGCACCAGGGAAAACTCTGCCTCGTGGTGAAGCGCGAGCTGATCCAGCCCGGGAAGGGCGGGGCCTTCGCCCAGATCGAGATGCGCGACCTTCGGGCTGGGAACAAGATCATCGAGCGGTTCCGCACCCAGGAATCGGTCGAGCGCGTGCGGCTCGACGAGAAAGAGATGCAGTTCCTTTACTTCGACGACAATCAGGCGACCTTCATGGACAACGAATCGTTCGAGCAGGTCGCGGTCGACCGCGAGATGATCGGCGATTCGGCGGATTTTCTTCAGGAAGGCATGATCTGCACCATTCAGCTTTATGAGGGCGTGCCGCTTGCCGTCTCGATGCCGCAATCGGTGGTGATGCAGGTGGTCGAGGCCGATCCGGTCGTGCGGGGTCAGACCGCGTCCTCTTCCTACAAGCCGGGCAAGCTCGAGAACGGGCGGCGTGTGATGTTGCCGCCTCATGTCGAGGCCGGAACCCGCATCGTCGTGAACACCGCCGACGGCAGCTATATCGAGCGCGCCAAGGACTGAGCCTTCGTGGCGGTCCGCTCCGCGATCATCCATGTGATGGCGGCGGCCGCCTTGAAGGCGGCGCGCGGCCTCATCCGCGATTTCGGCGAGGTCGAGCAGCTTCAGGTCTCGGTCAAGGGCCCGGGCGACTTCGTCTCCAACGCCGACCTCAAGGCCGAGCAGGTGCTGCGCACCGAGCTGCAGCGCGCCCGGCCCCAGTTCGGCCTGCTGATGGAGGAAAGCGGCGAAAGCCCGGGCGACGGGCGCCACCGCTGGATCGTCGATCCGCTCGACGGCACCACCAATTTCCTGCACGGTCTGCCGCATTTCGCGATCTCGATCGCGTGCGAGCGCGACGGCGAGGTGATCGCCGGCGTTATCTACGAGCCGCTCCGGGACGAGATGTATTGGGCCGAAAAGGGGATCGGCGCTTATGTCAACGACCGGCGCCTGCGCGTGTCGGCGCGGCGCCGGCTGCCCGAGGCTGTGATCGGCACCGGCATCCCGTTCCTGGGGCATGGCGACCATCCGGCCTATCTCGCGACCTTGGCCCCGGTGATGGCGGCGGTAAGCGGCATCCGGCGCTTGGGCGTCGCATCGCTCGACCTTGCCTTTGTCGCGGCCGGGCGGCTCGACGGGTTCTGGGAGTTCGGTCTCCGGCCTTGGGACATCGCAGCCGGGCTTCTGATGGTGCGCGAAGCGGGCGGCTATGTGAGCGACCTCGTCGGCGGGACCTCGATGATGACGACGGGCGACGTGCTCGCCGCCAACGACCATCTTCATCCGCAACTTTTGTCGCTCGTGGCCGAGGGATTGCGTGGTGAGTCGCGCTTCATCGGCCGCGGCGACTAGGCTAAGCTGCGGCATGGCGCGTTCCCGCCTTTCCTTGCGCGCGGCATCTCTGGCCATCCTCTCCCTGGCCCTCGTCCCGCGCGCCCACGCCGTGGCGGAGCCCGCCGTAAGCGTCGATTGGGGTGCCCTTGACGCCGCCGGCGTGGGATCGGCCGATGCCAACGCGGCGCCGATCCACCTCATCGCGCCGCCGCGCCGGGCCGCCGCAATTCAGCCGTCGCGCGAGAAGCCGGCGGCGCCCAAGCCGCCGGTGATGGCGAGCGTCACGCCGGCACCGCCGCGTATCGCCGCTCCGGCAGTGTCAGCGCCTGCGGCGCCGGCCGTTGCGGCGCCGGCTCCCGCGGCGCCGCAACAAGTGGCGACCGCCGCGATTCCGCGCGCCATCGGCGTGCCGGGGATCGAGCCGGGCCGCGCCCTTGTCGTGCGTTATGCCGAAGGGTCATCGGAGATACCGCCCGACGCGAAGTCGCTGCTCGACGGTGTGGCGGCGACGCTCGCCGGCAACGACAAGCTTCGCCTCCAGCTCGCGGCTTATGCGAGCGGCAGCGCCGCCGACATGATCGCGGCGCGCCGGCTGTCGCTGACGCGCGCGATCGAGATGCGGGCCTATCTCATCGGCAAGGGCGTGCCGAGCGTCCGCATGGAGGTGCACGCGTTCGGCGACCAGAATGTCGGCACCGGGCCGCCCGACCGGGTCGATCTCATGATCGTGGCCCCGTGAGCGCGAGCGGGAAAAGGCGGATCCCCTGACGTGACGCGTCCCACCAATTATCTCGCGCGCATGGCGGCCTTCGTGATCGGCGTCGCCGCCATTGCCGTGATGCTGTCGCCGGCGCTGCTGCCGTTCTTCCTCGGCAATCCGTGGGTCAACGGGATCATCGTCGCGGTCCTCCTGGCCGGCATTGTCTATATCTTCCGCCAGGTCTGGATGCTGAACCGCGAGGTCGCCTGGATCGAGAAATTCCGGCGCAATCAAGGCAACATCTCGACCGAGGACATGCCGCGCCTGTTGTCGCCGATGGCGACCATGCTGGGCAGCAGCCGCTCGGGCCGCGTGTCGCTGAGCGCGGTCTCGCTGCGCACCTTGCTCGACGGCATCTCGTCCCGGCTCGACGAGACGCGCGAGACGTCGCGCTACCTGATCGGCGTGCTGGTGTTCCTGGGCCTGCTCGGCACGTTCTACGGGCTGCTCCTGACGGTGCAGGCGGTGAAGGGGGTGCTGGGCGGGCTGACGCTGGGCGGCAGCGACGTGGCGGCGGCATTCGCCGATCTCAAGACCCGGCTCGAGACGCCGCTGGGCGGCATGAGCACCGCCTTCAGCGCCTCGCTCTTCGGCCTCTCGGGCTCGCTGGTGCTGGGGTTCCTCGATCTCCAGGCCGGCCTTGCCTTGAACCGCTTCTTCAACGAGCTCGAAGAGCTGCTGTCGGGCTACACGCGGCTTTCGGGCGGCGGTCCCGCGATCGAGCTGGGCGAGGCGTCGGTGCCGGCCTATATCCAGGCGCTTTTGGAGCAGACCGCGGACAGTCTCGACAATTTGCAGCGCATCCTGTCGCGCGGCGAGGAGGGACGGCTTTCCGCCAACGCGCCGCTCATCACCTTGAGCGAGCGGCTTGGCACGCTCACCGACCAGATGCGCACCGAGCAGGGGCTGATGCTGCGCCTCGCCGAGCAGCAGGTGGAGCTGCGTCCCGTGCTGCAGCGGCTTGCCGACGCGCTTGGCGGCGCCGCGCCGGGCGAGGAGATGCGCGTGCATCTGCGCAATATCGAGGTCCATCTGGCGCGGATCGGCGAGGATCTGTCGCACGGCCGCGGCGAACTGGTTCAAGAGATGCGCAGCGAGATCCGGCTTCTCGCGCGCACCATCGCGGCGCTTGCGGAAGAAGCCGAGCGGCCCTGATCCATGCCCTATTCGTCCCGGCGTTCCGACCGCGGCGGCATCAATATCTGGCCCGGCTTCGTCGACGCGCTGTCGCAGCTCCTGATGGTGATCGTGTTCGTCCTGCTGTTCTTCACGGCGGGGCAGTTCTACCTGACCGACGCGCTGTCGGGACGCGATGCGGCGCTCAAGAAGCTGACCGATCAGATCAATCAGCTTACCGATGTGCTGGCGCTTGAACGATCCTCGAACCAGAAGCTCACGCTCAACGTGACGCAGCTCACGGCCGAGCTCAAATCGGCCACCGCCGAGCGCGACGCGCTCACGACCCAGGTGAAGGAGCTTGCCGCCAAGGCGGACGAGGCGACCGCAAAGCTCACCCAGGCGCAAGCGGCGCTGGCCGAGGCGGAAAGCAAGGCCGCGGCCAGCAAGGACCAGGTCGAGCTGCAGCTGCGCCAGATCGCCAGCCTTCAGCACGACATCGATGCCTTGAACGCCGTGCGTGCCGACCTCGAAAGCAAAGTCACGTCGATGGCGGCGCAGCTCGACCAGAACAACAAGGACCTCACTGCCGCGCGCGACCGCAGCAAGGAGCTCGAGGCGCAGCTTTCGACCGCGCAGGAACGCACCGCGCTTGCGCAAAAGGAAATCGACGCGCGCGACGTGCGCCTCACCCAGGCCGAGACTTCGGTCGGCGATCTGAGCGCGCAGATCGCCAATCTGAAGGACGAGCTCGCCAAGCTCGCGACCGCGCTCGACGTGTCGGAGGCCGCCAACAAGCAGCAGCAGGTGCAGCTTGCCGATCTGGGGCGCCGGCTCAACCAGGCGCTCGCGTCAAAAGTCGAGGAGCTGGCGCGCTACCGCTCGGAATTCTTCGGCAAGCTGCGCGAGGTGCTGGGCGACCGGCCGGACATCCGCGTGGTGGGCGACCGCTTCGTGTTCCAGTCCGAAGTGCTGTTCGATCCTGGGAGCGCCGCTCTCAGCCCGGCGGCGATGCAGCGGCTCCTGCCGGTGGCGCAGGCGCTCAAAGAGATCATGCCCAACATCCCGAACGACATTCCGTGGGTGCTGCGGGTCGATGGCCATACCGACCGCGAGCCGATCTCGACGCCGCAATTCCCGTCGAACTGGGAGCTTTCCACCGCGCGTGCGCTGTCGGTGGTTCGCTATCTGGTGGCGCAGGGCATCCCGCCCGATCGGCTTGCCGCAGCGGGTTTCGGCTCGTATCAACCGGTCGATGCGGCGAACACGCCGGATGCCTATCGCAAGAACCGCCGCATCGAGCTGAAGCTGACGGAACGCTGAGCGATCGCAATCGTCTCTTTGCCGTCATTGCCGGGCTCGACCCGGCAATCCATGGACCCCCGGGTCAAGCCCGGGGGTGACGGCGACAGGGAACCAACTTCTAGCTTAGCGGCCCTTCTTCTTCTTTTTAGCCTTTTTCTTGGCGGCCTTGGGTGCCGCCTTCTTGGCGCCGCGCTTCGCGGCGGCGGCTTTCTTCTTGCCGCCTTTCTTCTTCGCCGCGCTTTTCTTCTTGGGCGGCGCGGCGGCTGCGGCCGACTTTTTCTTCTTCTTGGCCTTGCGCCGCGCCGGCGCAGGCGCCGCCGGAGCCGGTGTCGGCATGGGGGCGGGCATTCCGAAGGGCGGTGGCTCGTGCTCGTTTTCGTTCGTCATTTCGCTGTGACCCCCTGTACGTACGAAGTGACTTTAATTCTATATGTGAGTCCGCAAAGAATGTCGAACGATTTGCGGCGGCAAACGTCGTTGCTTAGATAAAGCGATGCGGCTATAGACGCGCTGGATTCGAGGAGCGGTTGCGATGAAGGACGGCATTCATCCCGATTATCACGAGATCACGGTGGTGATGACCGACGGCAGCACCTATCAGACCCGCTCGACCTATGGGAAGGCGGGAGACACGCTGCGCCTCGACATCGATTCGAAGTCGCATCCGGCCTGGACCGGCGGCCAGCAGCGGCTGGTCGACAGCGGCGGCCAGCTTGCCCGCTTCAACAAGCGCTTCCAGGGCCTCGGCATCAAGTAGCCGGCGCGCCCCGTTTTCCGTGACCGGCCCCTTGAATCGGGACCTTCCGACCCTATCTCCTAGACGTTGCGGGACGCCCCTTGCGGGGCCCGCAACTCCCTGAAAAGCCCGGCCTTTGTGGCGGGCATCAGGCTTCCATATTGCTCATAGGAGAATGTGGTCATGGATGGCTTTGACTTTTCCCCCCTGTTCCGCTCCAGCATCGGCTTTGATCGTCTGACCCGTCTTGTCGACGCGGCGACGCGCACGGATGCCAGCACCTATCCGCCCTACGACATCCAGGTCACCGGCGAGAACGCCTATCGCCTGACGATGGCGGTGGCGGGCTTCTCGACCGAGGATCTCGACATCACGGTCAAGGAGAACGCGCTCGTGGTCTCCGGCAAGTCCAAGACGGAGGAGCGGGCGGAGTACCTTCATCATGGCTTGGCGCGGCGTGCCTTCGAACGGCACTTCCAGCTCGCCGACCATATCAAGGTGAAGGGTGCCGCGCTCGAGAACGGCCTCCTGCATGTCGATCTGGTGCGCGAGGTTCCCGAGGCGATGAAGCCGCGCAAGGTGGCGATCTCCGCCGGCAGCGCGCCCGCTGCGATCGAGCAGAAGGCGGCCTGACCTCTCGCTTCAACCTTCAGCCCTGCCTGGCTGACGTTCGGCGCCCTCTCTCGCCACCCGCGGGAGAGGGCGTCAGCGTTTGAAGAGCGCCTCGGCGCCGCCACGCTGTTTGCGCTTCACGGCGATTTCCGTCCGCGTGCGCGCGATTTCCTCTTCGAGCTCCACGATATAGGCCTCGAGCTCGGCGATCCCCAGCGGGGAAAGGTCGCGCTTGGGCTTGGGCTGGCGCAAGGGGACGAGATCGTCTTCGTCCATCATGGTTTCTCCGGCGGGTCCGCGATTGCCAGCATGAACCCATCCCGCTAGAGGTGCAACGGGACCCAAGGTGAGGCATGAGCGAGCTTCCGGCGACGACACGCGTCATCGAGATCAGCGGCCCGGGCGGCCCCGAGACTCTGCGCCTTGCGACGCGGCCGATGCCGGTGCCGAACGAAGGCGAGGTCCTGATCGCGGTCGAAGCGGCGGGCGTCAACCGTCCCGACGTGCTGCAGCGGCTGGGCGAATACCCGCCGCCGCCGGGCGCGTCCGACATCCCGGGGCTCGAGATCGCCGGCCGCGTCGTGGCGGTGGGGCCGGCGGTCCGGCATCTCAAGATCGGCGATGCGGTGTGCGCGCTGGTCGCGAGCGGCGGCTATGCCGGCTATTGCGCGGCGCCCGAGCCGCAATGCCTGAGGGTGCCCAACGGCTTCTCGATGGTCGAAGCGGCCGCGCTGCCCGAGACCTTCTTCACGGTGTGGCACAATCTCTTTGAGCGCGGCCGGCTCACGGCGGGCGAGGCGGTGCTGATCCATGGCGGCTCGAGCGGGATCGGCACCACCGCGATTCAGCTTGCCCGCGCGTTCGGAGCCCAGCCGATCTTCGCCACCGCCGGCAGCGCCGAGAAATGCGCCGCGTGCGAGCGCCTGGGCGCCACCCGCGCCATCGACTACAAGCGCGAGGATTTCGTCGCCGTGGTTAAGGACGGGACCGGCGGCGCGGGCGTCGACGTGGTACTCGACATGGTCGGCGGCGATTACATCCAGCGCAATCTCTCGGCACTCAAGGTCGAAGGCCGGCTGGTCTTCATCGCCTTTCTGGGCGGGGCGAAAGCGTCGGTGAATTTCCTCCCGATCCTGCTGAAACGGCTTACCGTCACCGGCTCGACCTTGCGCGCGCGCCCGGTCGCCGAGAAAGGCGCCATCGCGGCGGGGCTCGCTCATGCGGTCTGGCCACTGCTCGATGCCGGGACGGTGCGGCCCCGGATCGATCGCACCTTCCCGTTGGCGGACGTGGCGGCGGCGCACGCCGTGATGGAAAGCTCCGCCCATATCGGCAAGCTGGTGCTCACGGTTTGACCGGGGGGCGGGCCGTCCCTATATAGGCTTTATCCGGGACAGGACCGCTTGCCTGGTCCGGCGCCCCGGTTGGGCGCCGAGGCGGCGGACCTTACGAGGAGACTGCGATGGCGTTGCCGCTGATGCCGAAAGCGACGGCCGTATGGCTCGTCGAGAACACGTCGCTCTCGTTCGACCAGATCGGCGAGTTCTGCGGCCTGCATCCGCTCGAGGTGCAGGCGATCGCCGACGGCGAGGTGGCGATGCAGATGCAGGGGCTCGACCCGATCGCCAACGGCCAGATCTCGCTCGACGAGATCGAGCGGTGCCAGAAGGACCCCACCGCCCGCCTCAAGATCGCCAAGGAGGCGCTGCCGACGCCTCTCATCAAGCATAAAGGGCCGCGCTACACGCCGATCGCCAAGCGCCAGGACAAGCCCAATGCCATCGCCTGGCTCGTCAAGAACCATCCCGAGCTGAGCGATGGACAGGTCTCGAAGCTGGTCGGCACGACCAAGCCCACGATCCAGGCGATCCGCGACCGCACGCATTGGAACGTCACCAACATCAAGCCGCAGCACCCGGTGACCTTGGGCCTGTGCACGCTCGAAGAGCTCGAGACGGCGGTCCGCCGCGCCAACCGCGGCAAGAAGGTCGAGGTGGCACCTCCGAGCTATGAGGAGATCGAGCCCGCCGAGCCCGCGCCCGAGGACACCCCAGCAGACTGAGCCCAGCTTTCCCGCGACATTTCCGGCGGTTCCGGATAGGGTAGGCGTCAAGCCCGGGCGGCGATCAGGCGCCGCAGCGCGACATGGGCGACCTGACGCGGGAGGAACGACATGAATTTGGTGAAAGTGGGCCTGCGGGCCGCCGTGGCGGCCGCGGTGGTGTTTTCGTACGCCGCGATCCATGGGCCGGCGCGGGCAGCGGACCCAGGCCCCATCGTGATGAAGATCACGCTGCCGACCATCAACGAGAACACGCATCAATACGCGAAGAATTTTGCCGCGGCGGTCGAGAAGGATTCCGGCGGGCGCATCAAGCCCGAGATCTATCCGGCGAGCCAGTTGGGCTCGATCCCGCGTCAGATCGAGGGGACGCAGTTCGGCTCGATCCAGGTCGCGGTGATCCCGCCCGAGTTCTTCGTCGGCATCGATCCGCGGTTCGAGGTGATGGCGGCGCCGGGACTCGTGGGCTCGCTGCCTCAGGCTGAGCGCCTCACCGCCGATCCGGAAGTCAAGAAGCTGATCCTGGGGCTGGGCGCCAACAAGGGGCTTTACGGCGCCGCGCTCTTCGTCGGCAACCCTTCGTTCCTCGTCTCCAAAATGCCGGTTCGCACGCTTGCCGACTTCAAGGGCAAGAAGCTGCGCGTGCTGGCTTCGGAGTTTCAGATCAAGGCGCTGGAGCGGCTCGGCGCGACCGCGGTGGCGATGAGCCTAGGCGACGTGCTGCCGGCGATCCAGCAAGGCGCCATCGACGGCGCCGTCTCCGCCATCACCGTGTTCACGAGCATGCAGTACGAGGATGCGGCGAAATACGTGACCCGCACCGGCCAGCCGACCATCTTCATCGCGGTCGAGTTCAGCCGGAAATGGCACGATTCGCTGCCCGCCGATCTGCGCAAGATCGTCGACGAGGACGCCGCCAGGGAATCGGTGACGATCAACGCGGTCACGGAGCAGTATTTCGCGAACGGGCAGAAGCAATGGACCGAGAAAGGCGGCGAGCTGATCGACCTGTCGCCCGACGACCAGGCGGCGATGATGGAGTCGATGGCGAGCGCGGCCGACGAAGTGGCGAAGAAGAACCCCGATGTCGCCGCGGCCTATCAGATCGTCACGGCAGCCGCAAAGCGGGTGAAATAGCGGGTCTGGATCGGGCTTCAATCTCGTCATGCCCGCGAAAGCGGGCATCCATCGCTACTCACATTCTGGGCCCCCGCTTTCGCGGGGGTGACGAGCAGAGTGCGATTCAATCGGGTCGGATACCGCTCTGGTTCACACCGGCCTTTGTCCTAACCCTTCCCGGGTCAGCGTTTCCGTGATCTCGGCGAGCGCGCCTGCATCCTCGATCGTCGCCGGCGTCTTGTGGGCTTCGCCGTCGGCGATCGCGCGCATCGTACCGCGCAGGATCTTCCCCGACCGCGTCTTGGGCAGGCGCTGGACCACGAGGGCCTTATGGAAACTTGCGACCGGGCCGATCCGCTCGCGCACCAGGGCCACCGTCTCGGACGCGACCTGCGCCGGCGGCAGGTTGGCGCCGGCCTTCAGCACCAGGAAGCCCAACGGCACCTGGCCCTTCAGCGCGTCGGCGATGCCGATGACGGCGCATTCGGCGACGTCCGGGTGCGCCGCCAGCACCTCCTCGATGGCGCCGGTGGAAAGGCGATGGCCCGCGACATTGATGATGTCGTCGGTGCGCGTCATCACGAAGACGTACCCGTCCTCGTCGACATAGCCGGCGTCGGCGGTGTGATAAAAGCCCGGATGCTCGTCGAGATAGGTGCGGCGGAACCGTTCCTCGGCGTTCCACAAAGTCGGCGACGAGCCCGGCGGCAAAGGCAGCTTGACGCACAGCGCGCCAATCTCGCCCGGCTTCAGCCGCTCGTGATCGGGGCCCAGCACGCGCAGATCGTAGCCCGGCGCGGGCCTGGTCGAAGACCCGGGCTTTACCGGCGATGGCCCCAGCCCGACGCAGTTCGCGGTGATCGACCAGCCGGTCTCGGTCTGCCACCAATGATCGATCACCGGCACATTGAGATGCTTTTCGGCCCAGGCGATGGTCGGCGGGTCGGCGCGCTCGCCGGCGAGGAACAAGGTGCGGAGCCGCGACAGATCATATTTCGCGATGAGCTTCCCGTCCGGGTCGTCGCGCCGGATCGCCCGGAACGCGGTGGGTGCCGTGAACAGGGCGGCGACCCCATGCTCGGCGATCACGCGCCAATAGGCGCCGGCATCGGGCGTGCCCACGGGCTTGCCCTCGTAAAGCACGGTCGTGCAGCCATGAATGAGCGGCGCATAGACGATGTAGCTGTGCCCCACCACCCAGCCGACATCCGACGCCGCGAAATAGACCTCGCCCGGCTCGACGCCATAGACATTCCGCATCGACCAGGCGAGCGCGACCGCGTGGCCGCCATTGTCGCGCACGATGCCTTTGGGCTCGCCGGTGGTGCCGGACGTGTAAAGGATGTAGAGCGGATCGGTCGCTTCGACCGGGACGCAAGGCGCCGGTTCGGCCGCCGCGACCGTCTCGCGCCAATCGCGGTCGCGTCCCGGCACGAGCGGCGCTTCCAGCATCGGGCGCTGCAGGATGAAACAGCATGCCGGCTTGTGCGAGGCGAGCCCGATCGCCTGATCGAGCAGCGGCTTGTAGGGGACGAGGCGACCGGGCTCGATCCCGCACGAGGCGGCAAGGATCAGCTTCGGCTTCGCGTCGTCGATCCGGGTCGCGAGCTCGGGTCCGGCAAAGCCGCCGAACACGACGGAATGGACGGCGCCGATGCGCGCGCAGGCGAGCATCGCCATCACCGCTTCCGGCACCATCGGCATATAGATGATGACGCGGTCGCCGGCGCCCACGCCCGCCGCCGCGATGGCGCCCGCCAGCCGCGCCACCTCGTCCCGCAATTGCCGAAAGGTGAAGCGGGTCTGCGATTGCGTGACCGGGCTGTCATGGATCAGCGCAAGCTGATCGGCCCGCCCGCCGGCGACATGGCGGTCGAGCGCGTTCCAGCACGTGTTGAGCCGGCCGCCACGGAACCAGCGGTAAAGCGGCGCGCGTGAACGGTCGAGAACCTGGTCCCAGCGCCGCTCCCAATCGATCGCCTGCGCCGCCTCGGCCCAGAATCCCTCGGGATCGGACAGCGAGCGCCGATGCGCTTCCTCGTACCGGCTCGTCATGGCGCCTTCACCCGGAACTCATCTCGTCACCCCCGGACTTGATCCGGGGGTCCATGGATTGCCGGGCCAAGCCCGGCAATGACGGAAAGAGAGTGATCATGGGCGCACCACTCGTTCGATGCGGTCGCCATAAAGGCGATCGAGCTCGGCGCGAAAGCGCCTGAGGATGGGATCGGCCGCGTCCATGTCCTAGACTTTACCATGATGGCCCCCATGGGTAGAGGGGTGCCTCGGTACCGGAGGGAACGAGGATGGACGACGCGGCGCAGGCAAATCCCTATGAGGTCGGGCTCGATCGCAACGCGGCGAATTTCGTGCCGCTGACGCCGCTCGATTTCCTGGCGCGGACGGCCGCGATCCATCCCGACCGGCTTGCCGTGGTGCATGGGGCGCGACGCTATAGTTGGGGCGAGGCGCAGGCGCGCTGCCGCCGGCTCGCGAGCGCGCTGAACCGCCGCGGCATCGGCAAGAACGACACCGTCGCGGTGATGGGCGCCAACACGCCCGAGCTGTTCGAGGCGCATTTCGGCGTGCCGCTCGCGGGCGCGGTGCTGAACGCGCTCAACATCCGGCTCGACGCGGACACGATCGCCTTCATCCTGACCCACAGCGAGGCCAAGTGCCTCATCACCGACCGCGAATTCTCGGGCACCGTCGAACGCGCGCTGACACAGATCGAGAGGCGGCCGCTGGTGATCGATATCGACGATGCGCTGGCGCCGCCGGGCAAGCTTTTGGGCGAGATGACCTATGAGCAGTTCCTGGCCGAGGGCGATCCGGACGCGCCGGGTCATCCGCCCGAGGACGAATGGGACGCGATCGCGCTCAACTACACGTCGGGCACCACCGGCAATCCCAAGGGCGTCGTCTATCATCATCGCGGCGCCTATCTCACGGCGCTCGGCAACGCGCTCGTCTGGAGCCTGCCGCGGCACCCGGTTTATCTCTGGACGTTGCCGATGTTCCATTGCAACGGCTGGTGCTTTCCGTGGACCGTGACGGCGCTTGCGGGGACGCATGTGTGCCTGCGGCGGGTCGAGGCGGGCGCCACCTTCGCCACGATCGCCGAGGCGGGGGTCACGCATCTTTGCGGCGCGCCGGTGGTGATGAACCTGCTTTTGAACGCGCCCGCGGATCAGCGCCCGAGCTTGGGGCGGCGCATCGCGATGATGACGGCCGGCTCGCCGCCGCCGGCCGCGGTGATCGAGGGCATGGAGAAACTGGGCTTCGAAATCACGCATGTCTATGGCCTGACCGAGGTCTATGGGCCCGCCGTGGTCTGCGACTGGCACGCGGAATGGGACGCGCGGCCTGCCGCCGACCGCGCCGCGCTCAAGGCGCGCCAGGGCGTGCGCTATCCCGTGCTCGACGGGCTGATGGTGGCCGATCCGGTCTCGCTTGCGCCGGTCGCGGGCGACGGCGCCCAGATGGGCGAGGTCTTCATGCGCGGGAATGTGGTGATGAAAGGCTATCTCAAGAATCCCAAGGCCACGTCGGACGCGTTTTCAGGCGGCTGGTTCCATACCGGCGATCTCGGCGTCGTGCACGCGGACGGCTATATCGAGCTCAAGGACCGATCGAAGGACATCATCATCTCGGGCGGCGAGAACATCTCGACCATCGAGGTCGAAGGCGCGCTCTACCGTCACCCATGCGTGCTCGAAGCGGCCGTCGTCGCGCGGCCGGACGAGCGCTGGGGCGAGACCCCGTGCGCCTTCGTCATGTTGAAGCCCGGCGCGTCGGCGAGCGAGGAGGATCTGATCGCATTCTGCCGCGACCACATGGCGCACTATAAGGTGCCGCGCACGGTGGTGTTCGGGCCGCTTCCCAAGACCTCGACCGGCAAGGTGCAGAAATTCGTGCTGCGCGAGCAGGCGAAGGCGCTCAAGGGCTAGGCAGCGGCACGACGTAGCGGCTGTCGATGATGGTGTTGCCGTCCACGTCGGGTTTCACCATACCCTGGCTCTTGTACCACGCGATCTGCCGCAGCACGTCCGCGACATCGACCCTGAGGCTCGGGTCGGAATAGGCGATGCCGAGTTTCACCGTCTCGGGCGCCTGACCCGTGTATTTGGCGATGATGGCGATCGCGTCCGCGGCACCGGGCCCGTCACGGGGCTTTTCATCGGGGCCGATCAGGGCGTCGTGATAGGCCTGCGCCCCTTTGCGGAAGGCGCGGAAGAACCGCTCGATCAGGCCGCGGTTCTCGTCCGCCGTGTGGGTCGAGACGAAGATGGCGCGATCCTGGAACGCGATCTCGTCGCTGACCCAGGCCAGGATGCGCAGGTCGCCGCGCTCGATCGCGCCCATCATCGGCACCGTGACGATGGTGCCGCCGAGGTCGGTTTGCCCGCCGGTGAGCGCCGAGACGATGTTCGGCACGGATTGCAGCGTAAGGATGTGGATCGAGCCGAGCGCGACGCCGTGCTTCAGCGCGACCTGGCCCAGCGCGTAATGGGCGGGCGTCCCGGTCTGGGTCAGCGCGACGGTGTGGCCGCCGAGGCCGTCGAGCGATGTGAGCCCGGCCTCATAGGCGCGGTTCGATTCAAGGAAGGCGAGGCTGTGGAAGCCGGGCGCCTCGCGCCCTTGTGCGCCGATGATCTTGAGAGCGCCCTGGCCCGCCAGATTGTAGAAGCCGGCGGTCAGCCCGGTGACGCCGAAATCCACGTCGCCCGACACGACGGCCACGGCGACCGGCTGCGCCGCGTCAAACGTGACGAGCCGGGCATCGAGCCCCTCGGCCGCGAAATAGCCCTTGTCCACGGCAAGATAGAGCGGCCCCGCGCTCGTGGTCTTGAGCAGCCCCAGCTTGACGGTCTCGGCGCCGGCGGCTTTCGCGAAGAAAAGCACCAGCAACACGAGAAACGCGGCGCTCCGCACAGGGTGCCGGGTCATAACGCGTTCCGGCAGGGGCCGGGAAAAGGAGGCTCAGTGCGCCGTGTGTTCGAGCGCCGCGAGCTCATCTTTTATTCGAAGCTTTTGTCGCTTCAAGTCGTGGACCATGTCCATGTTGGGAAGAGGTCGGCGGATTTCCTGATCGATCTGATCTTCGAGGGTGCGATGCTGCGTGCGCAACGTATCGATTCGATCGTAAAGCGACATGGCTCCTCCCGTATGGTCCGGAACGGAACGAGAGACATGCTAACGCCGATTGGAGCTAGGTTCCAAGTGAGTTATGCTCCGCGTCGCGGAACGTGACCCGCAATTAATAATGGTTAACAATGACTGAAAAACAGCGCCTGGTCGTGGGCATCAGTGGCGCGTCGGGCGTCATTTATGGGATCCGCCTCCTCGAGATGATGCGGACGCTGCCGATCGAGACCCATCTCGTGATGAGCCGGGCCGCCGAAGTGACCGTGGCGCACGAGACAAATCTCAAGGTGGCGCAGGTCCATGCGCTCGCCCATTGCGTCCATCCGGCCGTGGACATCGCCGCCTCCATCTCGTCGGGCTCGTTCAAGACCATGGGGATGATCATCGCGCCTTGCTCGATCCGGACCATGTCCGAGATCGCCTCGGGCGTGACCGCCTCGCTTTTGACACGGGCGGCGGACGTGACGCTCAAGGAGCATCGGC
>DATJLY010000175.1:0-20724 GCA_035509095.1 Allostellaceae bacterium
GTTCTGCATCGACAGGACGTTGTTGTGATGCTCGTTGCAGACCGAGCCGTCGAACCCGACCTCGGAGGCGAATTCGTGCTCGCGCAGGAACATCTGCCACAGCTCCCGCGCCTTTCCCGCATCGAAGATGCGGTTCGGAAACATGAGGGCCGTATAGCCGTAGGCCTCGGCCTCCTCGGTCGGGTAAGCGTTGTAGCCCATCTCCGAGAAATAGAAGAATTTCCGCTCCATCTCGCATCCTCTTGGGATCGGCGGACCAACGATAATCCGCTCGCGCGCTTCGTGCCAGATGGTTGCGGGAGATCAGGGACGACGACGCCTCGGCGCAGCGATGCGCGTCAGTGGCTTTGATGATCGAGGCATCGGCCGGTGCCGCGCGCACCGACCGATGCTTCTCGGATCAGCGGCGCGAGCCGCCTTCCATGCGCATGCGCTCGAAGCCCGGCTGCGCCCGCCACCGGCGCGGCGCGGCAGGAACGAAAGGCTCGCGATGGAACGTGCGAACCAGATGATCGAGCATAGCGTTCTCCTCGATGATCTGGTTGGCTTCCGCGTCACGCGAGGTGAAGGGTTCGTCCATAAGCTGCTCCCTCCCGGTCTTAAGACGCCGGCCCTTATAAAGACCCAACGATACCACGGTCTTTGTATCGTTGCGTGAAAGATTGTTTAGAATTGTATCGACACCGGCGCGATGGCGCCAGGGGCTATGTCATTATCGTATCAGCGGCGCACGCGTTTCGTGTAGCGTCGGGCCGAAGGGATGGAGACCGGTTGATATGAGGGCGCCGCCGCGGGAGACAATCGTACCGCTTGTGGTTGCATGTGCCCTCTTCATGCAAAATCTTGATTCGACCGTGATCGCGACCGCCCTTCCGACGATTGCGCGGGAGCTTCACGAAGACCCGCTTCGGCTCAATCTCGCCATCACCTCCTACCTTCTCAGCCTGGCGGTCTTCATTCCCGTGTCGGGCTGGATGGCGGACCGGTTCGGCGCAAGGCCGGTCTTTTGCAGCGCGATCGCCGTCTTCATGCTGGGCTCGGCCGGGTGCGGGCTTGCGCAGAACCTGCCGATGCTGATCGCGTCGCGGATCGTCCAGGGCATGGGAGGCGCCATGATGGTGCCGGTGGGGCGCCTTGTGCTGCTCCGCACGGTGCCAAAATCGGATTTGGTCCGCGCCATGGCCTTCATGACCATGCCGGCGCTGTTGGGACCGGTGATCGGGCCGCCTTTGGGCGGCTTCATCGTCACCTACAGCTCGTGGCGCTGGATCTTCTACATCAATCTGCCGATCTGCGTGCTTGGCATCACGCTCGGCCGGCTGTTCATCCTCGATGTCAAGGAACCGGATGTCAGGCGGCTCGACGTGCGCGGGTTCGTGTTGGCCGGCGTCGGGCTCGCGGGCCTGACCTTCGGGCTCGAGGCGGTCGGGCGCGGCGCGCTTCCCATCGCGGTGGTGGGGGCGCTGATCGTGGGCGGGCTCATCTGCGGCGTGCTGTATTTCCTTCATTCGCGCAACGTGTCCTATCCGATCATCGATCTGGGCCTGCTGCGGATCCCGACCTTCTTCGCGTCGATCTCGGGCGGCGCGCTGTTCCGGATCGGCACCGGCGCCATCCCGTTCCTGTTGCCGATGCTGCTGCAGGTCGGGTTCGGCATGACCGCGCTGTCATCGGGGCTCACGACCTTCGCCAGCTCGGCGGGCGCCATGACGATGCGGGCGACGGCGACCCCGATCATCCGGCGCGTCGGGTTCCGCCGCGTGCTGATCGGCAATTCGATCGTCGCGAGCCTGTTCCTTTTATCTTATGGCTTCTTCAATGCCGGTACGCCGCGCTGGCTCATCTTCGGCGCGCTGCTGGTGGGCGGGTTCTTCCGCTCGCTGCAATTCACCTGCGTCAGCACCATCGCCTATGCCGACGTGTCGGCCCCTTTGATGAGCCGCGCGACGAGCCTCGTCAGCATGATGCAGCAGCTTTCGGTGAGCTTCGGCGTGGGCTTTGCCGCGCTTTTCCTCCACCTCGTCATGATGGCGCGCGGCGACGCCAGCTTGAGCGCCGGGGATTTCCCTTACGCCTTCTTCATCGTGTCGATCGTGTCGGCCGCATCGATCCTGATCTTCCTTCGCCTCGCGCCCGAAGCGGGCGCCGAAGTGAGCGGCCATCGGACGCGGCGCGTCGAGAGCGCCTGAAAGTCGGGGCCGCTACGTAAGACCTTGCTCGGCGATGATCGCCGGTAAGCGTTCAATCAGGACATCAACGTCTTGAACCGCGGTCGTATACAGCACTTGGGGGCTTACCATCCCATAATGATGAATGAGAATCACGCATTCCCGCCATTTTACGCCAGGGAATGGCAGGATGGCGTTCGCAAAACTCGGCCGGCACGCGCTTGGCGGCTTCGCCGATAACCTCGGCGGCGCGCATCACGGCATATTGCGACTTCTCGTCACTGAGAAACGCCTCGAAGGACAAACCCTCGACGAAGGATTTCAGCAAGCGGGCATTCACAAGAATATCTTGCAGATAATCGAGAAAATCGCGCTCTGCCGGGATCACAGCATTACGACTTCGGACATGATGCGCTGGCCGATCCGCCGCCTGACCGCGTCCTTGAGTACCAGGTCGACCTTGATCCCAAGAGCGTCGGTCAAATCCTGCTGCAATCCGGCGAGCCCAAATAAGCCAATTCCTCCGTTCAGATCGACCAGGATGTCGAGGTCGCTCGTCTCGGTCTGTTGCCCATGCACATAGGAACCGAACACGCCCAATGCCCGAATCGGGTATCGCTGGCGCAGCTCCGGCTGAATGCCGCGCAATGCTCGAATGATGTCGTCCAGCGAGCGCATGTCGATCGACCCGTTATAGGGCACAAATATAGAATAATGGGATGGCACCTACCACCGTCGCCCTCGCGGCGACCGGCGCGCCATGACAGCCCGTCCATTTGCCACTAAACTGCCGCCAAAGCGCGAGCGCGGGAGACGCCGATGAAATTCCATTTCTTCCATCTCATGCCCTATCCCAAGCTGCCGGAGGATTTTCACGACAAATATCCCTCGGTCTGGGTGGATGTGCCGGTCGATCTGTTCGATCCCGCGGTCGGCAATCGCAGCTACAACGAATATCTCGACGAGCTCGAATATGCCGACAAGGTCGGGTTCGACGGGATTTGCGTCAACGAGCACCACCAGAACGCTTATGGGCTGATGCCGTCGCCCAATTTGATGGCGGCGGCGCTCACCCGGCGCACCAGCAAGGCGAAGCTCGTTCTGATGGGCAATTCCGTCGCGCTTTACAACCCGCCGACCCGCGTCGCCGAGGAGATGGCGATGATCGACGTCATGTCGGGCGGCCGCCTCGTCGCGGGATTCCCGGTCGGCACGCCGCAGGACACGGTGTTCGCCTATGGCCAGTCGCCCGCGACCTTGCGCGAGAAATACCGCGAGGGCGTGCAGCTCGTCCTCAGGGCGTGGCGCGAGCCCGAGACCTTCTCGTTCAACGGCAAATACACGCAGCTTCGCTATGTCAATGTGTGGCCGCGCCCGGTGCAGCGGCCGCATCCGCCTGTGTGGGTGCCGGGCGGCGCCAGCGTCGAGACCTGGGACTGGTGCGTCGAGAACGATTTCCTCTACGCCAATCTCAGCTATTTCGGCTACCAGGAAGCACAAAAGGTGCTGGACGGATTCTGGAAATCGGTCGAGCGCCACAATGCCGAGCGCAATCCCTATCGCGCCGGGTTCCTGCAGTTCGTGGGTGTCGCCGACAGCGACGCCGAGGCCGAGCGGCTTTATGCCGAGCCGGCGAAATATTTCTATCGCAACTGCCTCCATGTCGGCGCGGGCTATGTCAATCCGCCGGGCTATACCTCGCTTGCCACCATCCGCGCCGGCATCGAAAGCCAGGTTGCGCGCATCACCCGCCGCGCCGGCTCGCGTGCGGAGCTGGCGAATTTGGGCTGGAAGGATTTTCTCGACCGCGGCTACGTCGTGGCCGGCAGCCCCGACACCGTCGTCGCCAAGCTCACCGAGCTTGCCGAGAAGCTCCATGTCGGGCACCTCATGGTACTGCTCCATTTCGGCGACATGTCGCGCGAAACGACGCTCTACAACACGACGCGCTTTGCCAAGGAGATCATCCCGCGCATGCGCGAGCGGTTCGGCGAGTGGGAAGACAAATGGTGGCCGCGCGACACGGGACTTGCGCCCGCCGAGCCGCGCCCGGTCGCCGTCGCCTGAGGCCGCCATGCTGAAGAGCGAGTCCGTCCGGCTCAAATCCGGGCGACACTGGCAGGTCTATGACGGCGGGTCGGGGCCGGCGCTCTTATGGCTTCACGGCCCGCGCGGGGTCGACGCGGCCGATCCGTTGCTCGAAGCGTTGTCGGCGCGCCACCGCATCGTCGCGCCGGTGGCGCCGGGCTTCAACGACCTCGACGAGCTGACCGAGATCGACAGCGTGCACGAGCTGGCGCTCGACTATGACGATCTGCTGCGCGGCCTGGGGCTCGGGCCGCTCGCGATCGTCGGCCACTCCTTCGGCGGGATGGTCGCGGCCGAGCTGGCGGCGCATTTCCCCGATCGCGCGCAGCGTCTCGTGCTGTTGGCGTCGGTCGGATTGTGGAACGACGCCTATCCGGTCGCCGACGTGTTCGCGGTCCCGGTCGGCGAGATGGACCGCCTTTTATGGCATGACATGGCGGCGCGCGACGCGCATGCGGCGCGCATCGCGGCCTCCGCCGCGGGCCAGGACCAGGTCGAGCAGCTTTTGGCGCTGACCCGCAACCTCACGTCGCTGACCAAGATCCTGTGGCCGATACCGGACCGCGGATTGCGGCGCCGGCTGCACCGGATCGCGGCACCGACCCTGATCCTCTTCGGTGCAAGCGATGCGTTCGTCCCGGCACGCTATGGCGCCGACTTCGCGGCCGGCATCGCGGGCGCCAGGAGCATCTCCATCGACGGCGCCGGGCACATGCTCCCTTATGAGAAAACACGGGACGTGGCGGCGGCGATCGAGGCCTTCCTTTCCGGCAAACCAGCCTGAGCCCATGGCCGCGCCGGCCGCGAGCTTTGATTACATCATCGTCGGTGGCGGATCGGCCGGGTGCGTGCTGACGGCGCGCTTGAGCGAGCGCGCGGACGTCAGCGTGCTGTTGCTCGAGGTGGGGCCCGCCGACAACACGATCTTCGTGCGCATCCCGGCGGGGTTCGACCGCGTCCTCGGCACCGAGCGCAGCTTTCTCTACAAGACCGAGCCTCAGCCCGACGCCGCGGGGCGCACGCTGACCGTGCCACAGGGCCGCACCCTGGGCGGCGGCAGTTCGGTCAACGGCATGGTCTATATCCGCGGCCAGCGCGAGGATTATGACGACTGGCGCGCGGCGGGCTGCACCGGCTGGGGCTATGACGACGTGCTGCCTTATTTCCGGCGCGCGGAAGGGAATTCGCGGCTCGCGGGCGCGCTGCACGGCACCGACGGCCCGCTCAAGGTGATGGACACGCCCTACCATCACAAATTGAGCGAAGCCTTCATCCGCGCGGCGCAGGAAACCGGCGCCGAGCTCAATCACGAGGTGCCGTACAACCACGACTTCAACGGCGAGCGGCAGGACGGCGTCGGCTTCTATCAGGTCACCATGCATGGCGGCGAGCGGGGCAGCACCGCGCGCTATTACCTGCGCGAGGCCGAGCAGCGCCCCAACGTCACGGTGCGCACCGGCGCCATGGTGACGCGCGTGCTGCTCGATGGACGGCGCGCGACCGGGGTCGCCTATCGGGCAGGCGGAAGCGAGGTCGAGGCCGCAGCGCGGCGCGAGGTGATCCTGGTCGCAGGCGCGCTCGCGACGCCGCGCATCCTGATGCTGTCTGGCATCGGCCCCGCCGCCCATCTCAAGGAGCACGGGATCGAGGTGGTGGTCGACCGCCCCGCCGTCGGCGGCAATTACCAGGACCATCTGTCGGTACCGGTGTGGGGCCTTCTGAAAGAGCCGATCAGCGTCTTCGGCGAGAACAAGGGCCTTCGCGCGCTCCGCCACTTCATCGAATGGGCGCTGTTCCGCAGCGGACTCGCCACCAGCAACGTCGTCGAATGCGGCGGCTTCTTCGATTTGGACGGCGACGGCAGGCCCGACGTGCAGATGCACATCCTGCCGATGCTGCGCACCGAAGTGGGCCGCACCGCGCCCGAGGCGCACGGCATCACGGTGCAGCCCAACACGCTCGCCTCCCATTCGCGCGGCGAGGTCCGCTTGCAGAGCCGCGATCCGGCCGCGCCGCCGCTTTTCCGCGCCAACTACCTGTCGCATCCCGAGGATGTCGCGACCCTGGTCCGTGGCGTGCGGCTCGCGCGCCGCATCATGCGCGCGCCCTCGCTGGCGCGGATCGTGTCGAGCGAGATCCTGCCCGGCGAGGCGACGCCCGACGAGGACCAAGCGCTCGAGGCGCATGTGCGCGGCTTCGCCAAGACCGTGTTCCATCCCGCCGGCACCTGCCGGATGGGCAGCGATCCCGGCGCCGTGGTCGACACCCGGCTCCGCGTCAGAGGCATCGACGGCTTGCGCGTCGCCGACGCCTCGATCATGCCGGAGATCACCCGCGGCAACACCAACGCGCCCACCATCATGATTGCCGAGCGCGCCGCCGACTTCATCACCCAGGCCAGTCGAGGGAGGAACCCATGAGCCCGCCCGTCCGCCGTATCGTCACGGGACACAACGCCGCCGGCAAATCGATCTTCGTCATGGACGGAGCGGCACCTTCGGTGAACGCGAACAATAACGGCGTCACGGTGACCGAGCTGTGGGAGACCCGCGCCACGCCCGCGAGCAACGCCGGGACCGAGGACCCGACGCTCCACGCCTCGCGCCTGCTGCCGCCGAAGAACGGATCGAATTTCCGGGTCATCGAATATCTGCCGGACAAGCAGCGCATCGCCGCGATCCGCGAACGCGGCGGCCAGCAGCAGAGCGCGATGATCGAAGGCTATCAGCGCGACACCCAGAACCAGCGCCACCCCGGCTTCCACAAGACCGACACGGTCGATTACGCGATCGTGCTGAAAGGCGAGATCTGGGCGCTCATGGACGAGGGCGAATTACTGATGAAGACGGGCGACGTGCTGATCCAGCGCGGCACCAGCCACGCCTGGTCGGTCCGCACCGACGAGCCCGCCTATGTCGCCTTCGTGCTGATCGACGCCGAGCCGGTCTAGCGCGGTTCGCCCGGGAATTTGTTGGGAGCAGCCCAATCCTACTCGATCACATCGTCGGCTTGGATAAGGAGCGCCGGCGAGATGGCGAACCCCTGGGCCTTGGCGGCGCGCGCGTTGATGACAAGCCGGAACTTCGTCGGCAACTGGACCGGAAGATCGCTGGGCCGTGTGCCGTGCAAGATGCGATCCACGTATCGAGCGGCACCTCGAAACTCCTCCGACGGTATCTCCCCATAAGAGAGCAACCCGCCGGCTTGCGCGTAAAAATCGAAGCCATAGACGGTGGGGACGCGATGCTGCGCCGCCTGTGCGATGATCGCGTCGCGATGAAGCACATTGAAGATGCCCGGCAAGACAATCATGCCGCCCGATCCAGCCAATGAGCGCATGGCTTCACCGATTTCGTCATCGCTGCGGACGGGCTCGAGCGTTACCTCGACACGAAAACGAGAGCCCCCACGCTTGACGGCGTCAACCACCACCTTGTCGAAGACGCTATCCACCGCGGGATTGAACATGCACCCGACACGGGTTATGTCCGGCGCAATTTCCTTCAGCAGCTCGAGCCACTTGGTGCCCATCCCAGGCTCGAAATTGGAAAAGCCCGTGATATTGCCGCCGGGCGCCGACAGGCTGGCCACATATCCAAGCGCGACCGCGTCGATCACAAAAACGAATACGATCGGAATAGCCTTCGTCTCGTTTTGGAGGAACGGCACAACCGGCGCCGGAAGGGCCAAAATCGCATCCGGGGATAGACGAACCAGCTCTTGTGCGCCACGGCGCATCAAATTCGGATCATTTCCGGCGTAGCGATAAATGAACCGGAGGTTCTGACCCTCGACCCAGCCGTATGAGCCGAGCCCCTCACGAAAGGTGTGAAGGTAGCTCTGCATCAGCTCGTCCCCGGCCATGCCTCCCGCCAGGACGCCGACCACTTTCACGTTCTCGGAAGCATGTAGGCCAAGGGCGGGCCAGAGCGCGGCCGCCGGGATCAGGCCGATGACGTCGCGCCGCCTTAGTCGGTCTTTCCGCTCGATTGCGCTGGAACCCCGGCCCACGGTCTCGCCCAGGCTATGCCCGCTCGATATGCGCCCGCACCGTGCCGTCGTCGCGGACCCAGCCGAAGCGGCGGACCGATTCCACCATCTTGTCGAACGAAGCGATCCAGTCGGCCGGTTGCCCCTGCTTCAGTGCCGCGGCGGAGACCCAGGCCGTCTTACCGTCGGGCTCGGGCGTCGCCATGCCTTTCAACGCGCCGGCAATGAACTCGGCGCTTGCGTCCTTCTTTGCGACCGCGATCTTGAAGTTCTTGAAATCGTCGCGTTCGGTAAGGTCGACGGTGCCCGCCTCGGTCACCACGATGATCATGATCGGCTCCTTGCGCTTCCGGCGTCATGCGTCTCATAACACCCGCCGCGGAGATTGAGGAGACGCAAGGTGAATGGAGCCGAAAGCCTGGCGCGCACGCTGGTGGCGAGCGGCGTCGATGTCTGCTTCACCAATCCCGGCACGTCGGAGATGCATTTCGTGGCGGCGCTCGACCGCGTCGCGGAGATGCGCTGCGTCCTTGCGCTTTTCGAGGGCGTGGTGACGGGAGCGGCCGACGGCTATGCCCGGATGACCGGGCGGCCCGCCTCGACCCTGCTGCATCTCGCGCCGGGCCTCGGCAACGGGCTCGCCAATCTGCACAATGCGAGCCGCGCTCGCTCGCCCGTCGTCAACGTCATCGGCGACCATGCCACCTATCACAAGCAATACGACGCGCCGCTCAACGCCGATATCGAGGGCGTTGCCCGGCCCTATTCCAAATGGCTGCGCACCTCGAAAAGCGCCGCCGACGTGGCGCGCGACGGTGCCGAGGCGGTGGCCGCCGCGCGCACCGCGCCGGGCCAGATCGCGACCTTGATCCTGCCGGCCGACACGGCCTGGAACGAGGGATCGGGCGTCGTGGCGGCGCAGCCCGTGCCGCCGCCGGCGCCGGTCGCCTCAAGCGCCGTCGAACGCGCGGCGGCGCTCCTCAAAGGCGGCGGCAAAGGCGCCATCCTGCTGGCCGGCGCGGCGTTGCAGCGCACCGGCCTCGCGCGCGCAGGCCGCATTGCCGCGGCGACCGGCGCCGAGCTGCTCGCCCCTTATTCGATCGCGCGGATCGAACGGGGCGCCGGTATCGTGCCGGTGGACCGCGTCCCCTATCCGATCGACCAGGCCGTCGAGCGGCTGAAGCATCTGAGCTATCTCATCCTGGTCGGTGCGCCGGCGCCGGTGTCGTTCTTCGCCTATCCGGGCAAGCCGAGCGTCGTGACGCCGAAGGAGTGCGTCATCCACACTCTCGCCCGGCCCGAGGAGGATTTGCTGGGCGCGCTCGATACGCTTGCCGACGCGGTGGACGCGCGGGATGCGACGCCCGCGCTGCAACAGCACGAACGCCAACCGACGCCGTCGGGCCCCGTCACGCTCCAGGGCATCGGCGGCGTCATCGCCTCGCTCATCGCGGAGGGGATGATCGTGGTCGATGAATCGATCACGTCGGGCCGTTCGCTTCTTGCCATGACGCGGGGCTGTCCGCCGCACGATTGGCTTCCCAACCCCGGCGGCTCGATCGGGTTCGCGATGCCGGTCGCGGTCGGTGCCGCAGTCGCGTGCCCGGACCGCAAGGTGCTGTGCCTCGAAGGCGACGGCAGCGGCATGTACACGCTGCAATCGCTGTGGACCATGGCGCGCGAGAAGCTCAACGTGACGACGATCCTCTTCGCCAACCGCACCTATCAGATCCTGAAGGGCGAGCTTGCCAATGTGGGCGCCGGCAATCCGGGACGGCGCGCGCTCGACATGCTCGAGATCGGACGGCCGGACCTCGACTGGGTCGGCCTGGCGCACGGCATGGGCGTGCCGGCCTGGCGCGCCGAGACGCTCGACGACCTCCGTCGCCACGCAGCCGCAGGCCTGGCGTCACAAGGCCCGAGCCTCGTCGAGCTGGTTCTTTAGCTCAGGCCTTCGCTTCCTGCGCCCAGAGCGCCCAGGCGCGATCCAAGGCGCGGTCGTTGGTCTCCTCCGCGCGCCGCGCTTCTTCGCGCTCGAGGAAGATGGGCTCGCCAAGACGCACCGCCTCGGCCTGAAGCGCCGCGTTGAGCGCGGCATAGATCGCGCGATAGACCACCTGCGGGATCGATTGGCCGACCATGGTCGCGCCGTGCCCGCGCATCAGCACCATCGGCTTGTCGGCGAGCGATGCGGCGAGCGCGCGGCCCAGCGCCGAGCTGCGGATCAGCATGTCGGTCATGCCGCCGGTTTCGCGGATTTCAAAGATCGGCACGCCTTGGCCGAGGAATCCGCTCATGTGATAAAGCGGCTTCAGGGCCGTCCGCGTCGCCCCGAACGGGATGAGCTGCGGCGCGTGGCAATGCACGACCGCCGTCACGTCGGCCCGCGCGCGATAGATCTCGCCATGGATGAAGCGCTCGCCATAAGGCCGCACATCCGGCCCGGCATCGAGCGGGTTGCCGTCGAAATCATGCACCAGAATATCGGCGGCGGAGACGAGCCCCGGCGCGCGATGGCGCGACATCAGGAACTTGGTCGGGTCCTTGTCGTGGCGGACGCTGATATGGCCAAATGCGTCGACAACTTTTTCATGAAAAAGAATATGGTTGCCGGTGACAAGATCGGCGACGAGCGCGGACGAGGCGGCGGGAGGAAGCGTGGCCATGGGGGCTCCTGTTGAAGGATCGGGGCATCCTGCCTGACGCCGGACTGCAACCAAAGCGAGCTATTATCGTGCCCGGTGTCCCGTCTATCGGACCTGATATGCTCACCGAGCATGGCAGGTTCGTGCCAATCGAAGAAGCTTGTCGCCACATCGAAGGCTCATTAATATCGATATAAGCCAATAACTTAGAAAGAACCAAAATGGGAAGCGTCTGGTATCACAATGAGGCAAGTCGTCTGCTTCGCTTGGCGGACCAAGCGACGACCGAGCAAGTCCGTCAAACCCTTATGCGGCAGGCGCGGCAATACGAAACCGCGGCAATGGAGCTCGAAATCCTTGCCCAGCGTGAAGAGGTCGAGCGTTTGATCCGATAGGCCGGCATTTCCGGCCTCTTTGGGGAGGACCAGCCGTCGCGAGGGGACGGAGCGACGCCTTGCGTAACCGATTGCGGCCATAGCCGGGTTCTGCGGGCTGGATTGATTCCAGCGTCCCGCCATGGGACAGTGCCGCGGGCGCTTTCCGGACCGATTGCTTGCGGCAGGAAACCATGCCGACAAAACGCCGCCGTTTCCCGACACCGTGATCGACGACCCGGGCGTCGCCGACATCTACGCGTTCCTGGAGGATGTTGATGCCGCGCGCACCCGAACTCGATCCCACGAAACTGACCGAGGAGCAGAGCCGCGTCTTCGGCGAGATCCAGCGGCGTCTGCGCAGCGCCAACCCGACCGCGGCGGTGCGCGGCCCGTTTGCCGTGCTGCTGAACGCGCCGCACGTCGCCGAAGGCGCGATCCGCGCCTATAGCTCGTTCCGCGAAGGCAAGATCGAGCGGCGCCTTTTCGAGCTGATGATCCTCGTCGTCGCCCGCAACATGACCGCGCAATATGAGTGGTTCGCGCACGCGCCCCACGCAATCGCGGCCGGCATCACGCCGGAGGCGGTCGAAGCGATCCGCAACCGCCGCACGCCCATCTTGACGCGCGAAGACGAGCGGATGGTCTATGACGTGGCGACCGAGCTTTGCACCGCGCGCACCTTGAGCCAAAGCGCCTATGACCGCGCCCACGCCATCCTGGGCCTCGAGCAACTCATTGAGCTGATCGCCGGCACGGGCTTCTATATCATGATCGCGACAGTCCTCAACGCGTTCGACGTGGCGGTGCCAGGCAACGAGAAGCTGCTGCCCTAGCAAGGGCCGAAGGGAGAGGCGATGGCGCAGGAGAAGACCGAGACCCGCAACAGCATGCGGATCACCTGGGACGCGCCCATCCCGATGGATGACGGAATCGAGCTCCGCTGCGACGTGTTCCGGCCGGTCGGCGACGGAAAATATCCCGTGATCATGGCGATGGGCGCCTATGGCAAGCTTCTGCCGTTCACCCATTCGCACAAAGAAGCCTGGGACCGCATGGTCGCGGCCTATCCCGAAGTGTCCCAAGGCTCATCGAACGGCTTCCAGAACTGGGAAGTCGTCGATCCCGAGAAATGGGTCCCGGATGGCTATGCCTGCGTGCGTGTCGATTCGCGCGGCGCCGGCCGTTCGCCGGGCGTGCTCAATCCCTGGGGCCCGCGCGAGATCAGGGATTATCACGACTCCATCGAATGGGCGGCGCGCCAGCCCTGGTGCAACGGCAAGATCGGGCTGTGCGGCATCTCCTATTTCGCGCGCACGCAATGGTATGTCTCGGCGCTGAAGCCGCCGCATCTCGCCGCGATCTGCGTCTGGGAAGGGGCGGCCGATTGCTACCGGGACATCACGCATCACGGCGGCATCGTCAGTGATTTCATGCTGAGCCTGTTCCCGCGCCAGATCAAGAACGTGCAGCACGGCAAAGGCGAACGCGGGCCCAAAAGCTCGTTGAACGGCGAGCTGCCGGCGGGGCCGGAGACGCTCAGCGAAGAGGAGCTCGCACAGAACCGCGAGGACATGGAGGCGTGGATCCTCGCCCATCCGCTCGACGACGAGGTGCACAAGGCCCGTACGCCCGTGTGGGAGAATGTCCAGGTGCCGCTTCTGTCGGCAGCGAACTGGGGCGGGATGGGTCTTCATCCGCGCGGCAATTTCGAAGGCTATGTCCATGCCGCCTCGCGCCAGAAATGGCTCGAGGTCCATGGCGACACCCACTGGACCCATTTCTACACCAACCACGGCCTCACCCTGCAAAAGCGCTTTTTCGGCCATTTCCTCAAGGGCGAGGCGACGGGCTGGGCCGAGCAGCCGCCGGTGCAGCTCCAGGTGCGGCACATCGACCGCTATGTTCCGCGCGCCGAGACGGAATGGCCCATCGCGCGCACCCTGTGGACCCGGTTCTATCTCGATCCCGGCGGGATGACGCTGTCACGCCTGCCGATGGCCAAGCCGGCGACCCTTGCCTACGAGGCTTTGGGCGAAGGGCTGCTCTTCGTCACGGACCCGTTCGCGGCGCAGACCGAGATCACGGGGCCCATCGCCGCGAAACTCTTCGTCGCGTCGAGCACAAGCGATGCCGACCTGTTCCTTGGCCTGCATCTTTTCCGGCCCGACGGCAACGAGGTGACGTTCCTCGGCGCCAACGATCCGCACGTGCCGGTGGCGCAGGGCTGGCTCAGAGCGTCGCATCGCAAGCTCGATCCGAAGCGGTCGCTTCCCTACCGGCCTTATCACACCCATGACGAAGCACAGCCGCTGAACCCGGGCGAGCCGGTGGAGCTCGACATCGAGATCTGGCCGACCTCCATCGTGGTGCCGGCGGGATATCGGCTCGGCCTCACCGTGCGCGGCAAGGACATCACGCCCGACGATCCGGCGACCGAGCTCAACAGCGTCTCCTACAAGCGGCACGCCAATATCGGCCCCTTCAAGCACAATCATCCGCAGGACCGGCCGCCGGCGATCTTCGGCGGCACCAACACGCTTCATGTCTCGCCGCAGCGGCAGCCGTTCCTGCTGCTGCCGATCATTCCCTAGGGGAGTTGCGTCATGTCCATCATCGGCATCGAAAGCATCGCCTATGGCGTCGAGGACGTCGCGACCAGCGCGCGGTTCTTCGAGGATTTCGGCCTTCCGCTCGCACGCCGCGACGACAAGGGCGCGGATTTCCACCTCGCCGAAGGATCGAGCGTCCGGATCCGGACGATGGACGATCCGACGCTGCCGGCGCCCTTTGCGCGCGGGCCGGGATTGCGCGAGCTCGTATGGGGCGTCGACACGGAGCAGGCGCTCGACGGCATCGCCACGGAGCTCGGCCGCGACCGCGCGCTGCGCCGCGACAATGACGGCACGATCCATACCAACGACGATGCCGGCATCGCCGTGGGATTCCGCCTTTATCCGCGCAAGACGCCGCAGGACGCACCCCAGTCCGAGAACGGGCTCGCGACGATGAAACGCTGGAACCAGCTCCGCAAATGGTACCACGTGGCGCGGCCTCAGGTGCTGCACCACGCGGTCTTCTTCGTGCCCGACGTCGACAAGGGCGTCTCGTTCTATACCAAGCGGCTCAATTTCCGTGTCACCGACATGATCCGCCACGCCGGCGTCTTCATGCGCTGCGACGGGCGGCCCGATCATCACAACCTGTTCTTCATCCGCGCCAAGGAGCCGCGCTTCAACCATGTCGCGTTCGGCGTCGAGAACATCGACGAGATGATGACCGGCCTCAACATCATGCAGCGCAACGGCTGGACCAGCCGCGAGGGGCTGGGGCGGCATCGCGCCACCTCGATCATCTTCTGCTATATGGACTGCCCCGCGGGCGGCACCTGCGAATATATGTGCGACAGCGATTACCTCACCGACGCGTGGCAACCCAATCTGTGGGAGCCGGGCTTCGCCAACTATCACTGGCTCGCGGACTGGGACGCGAAGATGCCAGCGCCGGAATGGAAGGTCAAACCGCTGCCGACGCCGGTGCCGAGTTTTTCCGAGGCCTGCGCGCTCCCCGAATAACCCCTGGGGCTATTGTTCCGCGACCGATAGCAGCACGCCGTCCACGTCGGCGAGGTGGTGCTGACACAAAGGGCAGCTCCGCTCGGAAAGCGCGAGCCGCGCCTTGCCCTCGGGCCCGGCGCCGACGGCGGGCGGGGCGAGGCTCGGATTGGTCCCCGTGACGCGCTCGAAATTCTCCTTGAAGGCGGCGACGCTCGGCACCGTGAAGCCGATATGGTCCAACGCGGCCGAATAGATGCCGGTACCGTCGTAATCGGTGATGTGCCAGGGCATGATCACCATGGTGAGATGCCCGTCGGTGAGATAGTGGTTGCGGTCGCCTTCGGCCTTGTTGCGAGCCTCGAACCCGAAGACGTCGCGATAGAATTCGGCGAGCGCGTCGGGATTCATCGCCCGCACCCCGAAATGGCCGACATGGGTCTCGTTGATGTTGCCCATCTCGACATAGACATCGCGCCGGTTCTCCATGGACCGCTGCGACAGGTCGAAGACATTGCCGTCCGGGTCATGCGTCGTGATGCCGGCGAAGGGCCGGTTGGCGGGGCGCTTCAGCCATTCGACCTTCGGATATTTCCGCTGGAAATGGTCGAACACCGACTGAACGTCGTCGACCTCGATGCCGAAATGGTCGAACCGCGCCGGGCGCCCGGGCCGGCGCGGGTTGATGTTGAGCCCGACATAGCCGTCCGCCACCACGACGGCGCCCTCGGCCCGCGAGCGCTGAGACGTGTTCATGCCGAAGACCGCCTCGTAGAACTTTCCGCTCAAGGCGTAGTTCTCGCTGATGATGGCGAGGTGGTTGAGCTTCGCCGGCATCGGTCTCTCCTTTCGGGGCTTTGGCTCGTAGCGGGATAGCACCGTTGGCTCCGGGCGGCAACTGGACGGGCCGGCGGCAAAGACCGAGAATGGCGGAAATAACATTGGGGGGAGGACGGGGATGGGACGATTTCTGGCACTGGCTTTGGCGGCGCTCGCCGCGCTCACGCAGAGCGCCATGGCGGCCGATCAGATCAAGCTCGGCTTCGAGGCCGGCATGAGCGGCGTCTTCGGCATCATCGGCGAGGAGATGAAGCGCGGGCTTGATCTGGCGCTCGAGTCTCACGGCCAGAAGCTCGGCGGCGTGCCGGTCACGGTCTACACGGTCGACGACAAGGCCGACCCGGCGCAAGCGGTGCAGCAAGCCTCGAAGCTCATAGACGAGGACAAGATCGACATCGTCACCGGCCTCATGTCATCGAATACGGTGGTCGCGACCCGCAACCTCTATCTCGACGCGGGCATCACGGTGGTGGGGGCGCTTTCCGGGCTGCAGCAATTCGCCGGCAAGGAATGCCGCGACGGCCAGTTCTTCGTTTCGTTCGAGAACGAGGATTGGGACGACGCCATCGGCAAAGCGATGATGGATGACGGCATGAAATCGGCCTACTTCATGGCCGCGGACTATCAGGCCGGATGGGAGAAGACCCAGGGCGCGATGCGCGTCTACAAGGGCAAGCAATTCGGCCCGGTCTACACGCCGCTGACCCAGCTCGATTTCTCCGCCGAGATCGCGCAGGTGCGCCAGGCCAATCCTGACGCGCTCTTCATCTTCTATCCCGGCAGCCTCGGCATCGCCTTCATGAAGCAGTTCGCGCAAGCGGGGTTGCAGGGAAAGATCCAGATCTATTCCGAAGACACGACGGTGAGCGAGCTGAGCTTCCCCGCGATCGGCGACGCGGGCCTGGGCGTGAGGCAGACCGGAAGCTGGTCCTACGAGCTCGACAATCCCGCCAACAAGAAGTTCGTCGCCGATTTCGTCAAGAAATACGGGCGGCGCCCCACCGCCTTCGCCGCGCTGCAATACGACGCCGTCAACCTCATCGACAGCGCCGTCGCCGCGGTCAACGGCAAGATCGAGGACAAGGACGCATTCCATGCCGCGCTGTTCAAAGCCGATTTCCACTCGGTGCGCGGCCCCTTCAAGTTCGACAACAACCGCTTTCCGATCGTGAACATCTATCAGACGGTGGTGTCAAAGGACGACAAGGGCCAACTCTATCTGAAGCTCGGAAAGACCGCGGCCGAAGCGTGGCACGACCTTTATCACGATCAATGCCCGCTGAAATAAGCCGGCTCACGCGAAATCTGGACCGCCATAGAGCCATTGCATGCCGGCAATGCCGTCGGCCTGGCTGCGTGAGCCGAGCATGATGTTGCGCAGCTCGCGGGCCACGCCGGAGGCGTGATAGAACTCGCCATAGACCCGCGCCATGATCTGCACGCGGCCGGTGCGCAGATAGCGTTGCATGTTGTAATCGCGGAAGGCGGCCGCGAAATCGCCCTGGCGCTCGACCGCCTTGTCGGCCACGCACACCGCATCCTCGATCGCCATGCAGGCGCCCTGCGCCAGATATTGCAGCATCGGATGGGCCGCATCGCCCAACAAGGTCACGCGCCCGCGGCACCAATCCTTGATCGGCTCGCGGTCGCACAAGACCCACATGCGCCATTCCTCGATCTTGCCGAGCATCGTGCGCACTTCCGAGCAGGTCCCGGCAAACCGCTCATGCAGCTCGGCCGGGTCGCCGTAACTGTCCCATCCCTCTTCGTATCTGTTGCTGTGGAACACCGCGACGAGATTGGTGAGCTCGCCGCTGCGCAGCGGGTAATGGACGAGATGCGTCTTTTCGCCGGCCCAGATCACCATCGAGCCGACCCGCATCGTCTCGGGCACCTCGTGGGTCGGGAGCACCGCGCGATAGGCGATGTGGCCCGAAACGCGCGGATCGCCGTCGCCGACGACGTGCTGCCGCACCGTCGACCAAAGACCGTCGCAGCCGATGAGGGCCGCCCCCTCGATCTTGCTCCCGTCGGCGAGGGTGACCGAAACGCCGGTCGCCTGCTCGGCGACGCCCGTCACCTTGCGCGACGTTTCGAGCGACACGAGGCCCGCGTTGCGGCACGCCTCGAGGATTACCTGATGCAGGTCGGCACGATGGATGAGCGCATAGGGAAACCTGAAGGCGGCGCGGAAATCATCGCCCAGCGTGATCCGCGTCACCTCCTTCGCGGTGACGCAATCCATCATGACAAGACGGTCGGGAAACCAGGCGATCCGGCTCACATCCTCGGTCAGGCCGAGACGGGCGAACATCTTGAACACGTTGGGGCCGAGCTGGATTCCAGCGCCGATCTCCTTGAATTCCGGCGCCTGCTCGAGGACGCGGCTCTTGATCCCCTTGCGCGCCAGCGCCAGCCCCGCGGCAAGCCCGCCGATGCCGCCGCCAACGACGATGACCGGCTCCGCTGCACCCGCCATTCCCTGCCTCCCTCGCTGACGGAATGATGTTGGGAACCGCGGCCCAGCGCAAGCGACGTGCGCCGGGCGGGCGGGCCTTTACATCGTCCCACCGCTCCGATACCTAGTCGGCAAGGCGAGGAGGCGGACATGACGGCACCCACCCCGGAAGCGCTCGCGCGGTCGGGCACACTCGACGACCTTTATCCGCAGCTTGCCACGATCGGCCTGGGCGCCGGTTGGGCCAAGCCAACGCCGTCGCTGTGGCCGCTGCCGCACAAAACGTTCAAGCCCTTTCACTGGCGCTATGACCAGGCGAAAGGCGCGCTCGACGCGGCCGGCCGCCTCATCAACACCGAGCTTGCCGAGCGGCGCAACCTGATCCTGATCAATCCGCTCGAAGGCAACACCTATGCGAGCACGCGCACGCTCGTCGCCGCTTATCAGATGATCATGCCGGGCGAGAAGGCGCGCTCGCACCGGCACACGCCCAACGCGCTGCGCCTTGTCCTCGACGCGGCCGACGGCGCCTATACGACGGTCAATGGCGCACGGCTGCCAATGGCCGCGAACGACGTCGTGCTGACGCCCAACTGGTGCTGGCACGGGCACGGCAATGACGGCAAGGAACGCGCGATCTGGCTCGACTTCCTCGACGTGCCGCTTGTCCATCTGCTCGATCCGATGTTCTTCGAGCCACACCCCAGGGATTTCGAGGACGACGCACCCGAGACGCTCAACTCCCCGCTTTTGTTCCCGTGGCGCACGACCGAGCGCAGGCTCGCGGAAACGGCGCCCGATCCGACCGGCCGGCACGGCATCGAAATTGAGTTTGGACAACCGGCGCTCGACACTGTCGCGCTCTACATGATGCGGCTTGTGCCCGGCGCCGCCACCACGCCCTATCGCACCACCGCCAATACGCTCTACGCGGTTGTCGAAGGCGAAGGGACCACGACCATCGAGGATCAGGAGTTCCGTTGGGCGCGCGGCGACGTGATCGCGGCGCCAAGCTGGCACACGCAATCCCATCGCGCCCGTGATGGCGCGGTGCTGTTCCGCGTGACGGACGAGCCGGCAATGAGCCGTCTTGGGTTCTTGAGGAGCGAGGCCGCCTGAACCGGCCTTGCGAGATGCAAGGGACGAGAAACGCCATGTCGAAGCTTCAGTTGACCTTCGCCTGCGGCCTTTACGACCGCATGGTCCCGCTTTTCGCCGGCCAAGTGCAGGCCGATGGGATCGATCTCAACTTCATCCCGATCGACAACCCGCGCGAGATTTTCGACCGGATGGCCGGCGGGCAGGAATTCGATCTTTCGGAAATGTCGAGCTCCGAGACGTTTCAGCGTATCGCCGCGAATGAAAGCCCGTTCGTCGCGTTGCCGGTGTTTCCTTCGCGCGTGTTTCGGCACGGTCATGTCTCGATCAACCGCAAATCCGGCATCAAGACGCCCAAGGATCTGGAAGGCCGGCGGGTCGGCGTGCCGCTTTACACGCAAACGGCGGCGATCTTCATCCGCGGCTTTCTGCAGCACGAATATGGCGTCGACTGCTCGAAGATCCATTGGGTGCAAGGCGCGCTCAACCATACCGGCTCGCACGGGACGCCGACCGTGCTGCCGCTCTTGAAGCCCGTGGACATCACGACGGCGCCCGCGGACAAATCGCTCTCCGACCTGCTCGAGGAAGGCAAGATCGACGCGATCACCGCCACCGGCATGCCGAAGGCCTATCGGCGCAATCCCGACATTCAGCGCCTGTTCCCGAATTTCCGCGAGGTCGAGCTCGACTATTACCGCAAGACCCGCATCTTCCCGATCATGCATCTGGTCGCGATCCGCCGCGACACTTATGAAAAGCATCCGTTCATCGCGACGAGCCTCTACGGCGCCTTCTGCAAATCCAAGGACATCGCGCTCGCGCGCATGATGGAAACCGGTGCGCTGCGCTACATGCTACCTTGGCTCAGCACCGAGCTCGACGAGATCCACGAAGTGTTCAAGGGCGATCCGTGGCCTTATGGCATCGAACCCAACCGGCCGACGCTCGAGGCGCTCGTGACCTATCTCGTCGAGCAGAACGTGATGAAGAAGTCTCTGCCGCTCGAGCAGCTTTTCGTGCCGGTCCACGGCCAGCACTAGGGAGACGGGCCATGAACGACAGCGATGCCGCGTCGCCGACGGTCGACGAGGCGCCGGCCCCTGCACCAGGGATCCGCTGGCGCACCCATATCGATCGGGCGATCGTTCTGGTCCTGCTCGTGGCCCTGTGGCAGGTCGGCAGCATGGTGCTCGGCGTCTATTGGCTCAGCACGCCTTGGGCCACGCTGTCGCGGTTCGTCACGACCCTCTTCGATGGCGAGCTCATCCGACAATCCGCCTACACGGTCGAGGAATCCGTGCTGGGTGCCGTCATCGGCGGGGTGCCGGCGGTGATCCTTCCCTTCCTCTTGCGGCGCAGTCCGATCCTGGTGGCGATCCTCGATCCCTTCATGGTGGGGGGATATGGCGCGCCGAAGCTCGCGCTGGCGCCGCTCTTCATCCTGTGGTTCGGGATCGGGCTCGAATCGAAGGTCGCCCTCGTCGCGAGCGTGCTGTTCTTCATCGT